>JAETPY010000044.1 GCA_021770925.1 Erysipelotrichaceae bacterium
TAATATTTCTAACACTTTTTTGGCCACATAAAAATATCCAGTCAATACATGTACCCTTATAGTTGGGTATTTTTATTTTTACCTAAACGAATCGAAATTCCTATTAGATAAAAAAATAATTACTAAAACTCCAGCAAAATATATATTAAATGGTAAAATCATTTTCAATAATTCAACAGTAACCTTATTAATATCCCGACATAAAACAAAATAAGATAACAAATTGATGATTGTAAAAATAATTTGAGAAATAAGCAATGTTCCTAAAAACTCATACCCAGCTATCTTTATAGAAGAAGTTCCCATCATCCTTCTAATCATATATTGTCGATTTTTTCTAATAATGATCGTAGACATAACTGTAACAAAAATGATCATTAATATTATTAATGCATTTTTTAAATTACTAAAAATATAGTCACCTTCAATATCTTCATCATGTACACTCGTTTCATTTAACACCGAAACACTACTATCTGTTTTTTGTAAATATTCTTGTAAATCATTTATAAAATGATCATCTTTACTATATATAGTTAAATACAAATAATTTAACTGCTCTAATCCCGTATTTTCTAAAGCATTATATTGATAAATATTTATTTTTCTTTTGATTTTATCAAAAAAACCATTATTTAAGATCTTAATTTTCCCCGCACTTTCTTTACTATCATAAGTAGAATAATATGCTTTTCCTGTTAAATCAGAAAAATCTATTTCTTTACCATCAATGCATAGATCATTAAACAAATTAGTATTATTTGAATATATATAATAATTTTGATTTGTGTACATTCCAGCATCATCAAGACTATTATTTAATGCAATAATTACTAAGTCATTCTCTTTAGCATATAATCCAATTTGTTGATAAATATCTATAAATTGACTATTTTCAAATGTCACATATACATTAAAATTATTTAATTCTAAGCTGTCTTTAACGCTTAAATTTAATTCATTTAATTTAGAAGCTTCAACAAGATTTTTTTTATTGAACGTATAATACACTAATGAAAAAGAAATCAGTACAACTGCTACTATTAATAACTTCTTCATTATCTCTCACCACCTTAACAACTAATCTTAAAAATGCTTTTCCTTAATCAGAAAAGCATTTTTATAATTTAATTTGTATACTTCATATACGTATGACAATGATTACTAGTATTTAATTCGTATTGATAATTATAATGTACATCTGTGCTTTTCTTTCCCGCATCAATACCACCACTAGCCAAAACTGGACCGCTTATCGAAGCTGTATCTCTCAATCTCATTATATAAGTATATTTATCTGAACTTCCTGTATATCTTCCTTTTATAAACATTGTATAACTTTCATCAGGTGTAGAAATCGTCGCTTCAGCAACATATCTTGTCGTCTTACATCCTATCCCTGCATCAGCTGCATAAATAGAATTTCCCGATACAATTATTCCTAAAATAGATATCAATAAAACTCTTTTTATAAACTTTTAGTATGCTCCCTTCAATAGTTTTTAGAAATATTACTTTCTAGTATTTTTAAATATAGCTATATCTTAATTACATATTAGTATATTTTAAGTATCAAATCTATACGTCTGGCAAGAATAGCGTAATTTTGGCAAGAATAACACATTTTTTATAAATAGTATTAAATATTCTAAACAAACAACTATATTTCGTTAAAATAACATTATTATCTATATAATGTTATTGACAGATAAAAATTCCTTTCCTATAATAAAATTATAAAAACTTTTTTAAATAGCGGTAGTGATATTTGAATTGATATGCTATCAGTGGGGATGGGGATAATTATGATAATTGCATTAATTGATAATAATGAGCAGGATTTAGAAATTTCTAATTTTTTGATTGAAAATGAAATAAAAAAATATACTAATAATTATGTCATTGATAAAATTAATGATCCTAATGTATTAGATTTAAATAAATGTTATGATGTTTTGCTCTTAGAAGTCGAAATGCCAAAAAATGGTATTGAACTAGCTAAAGAGTATCTTATTTATCATAAAAAAACAAAAATTATATTTATTAGTAATAATATTGAAAGAGTTTTTGATATTTTTGATGTTCACCCTTTTTATTTTATTAAAAAAGAAAATTTAAAAATATTTATTTCAAAAGTCATCAAATCATTAATTGATAAGATAGGTATCGATAACAGTCATCTATCTGTCAATACTATATATGGTTTAACTAATATATCGTTAAATAAGATAAAATATATTAAAAGTGATAAACATTACTGTTTAATTTTTACAACGGATGAAATATATAAAGTTCGTGATACTATTGATAATATTCTTTTAAAAATAGTCAGTAAAAATTTCTCTCGTATTCATCAATCAACAATCATCAACTGGCAATATGTTGAAGAATTCAAGTATAATACAATTAAAATTGATCAAGAGTATTTATCAGTAAGTAGAACTTATTTATCTAAATGTAAGAAAGCATATACAATTTTTATTAATAGTCCATTTAATATCAATTCAAAAAATTTAAGTAATATTGTTAATAATGAATAAAAATAATTTTGAAAACTCTTATTTTATAAACACAAAACTGAAGCGCTATAAATTATTACAGCACTTCAGTTTTTCATTTTTCTTATAAAGAATTTTCTTTGTTAATTTATTAAATCGTTATCAATTAAGGCAACATTTTGAAATAAATACGATATTTTTCTACTTAACAAATTTGATACTTGCTTACTTTTATAATTGATTTCTTCATCTTCGATAAATATTTTACCTCTATCAGGCTTACCTAATAATCTAATTATATTACATAAAGTAGATTTTCCAGAACCAATAATAATCAATTTCATTTGCTGCTCCTCCTTCTATTTGTAAATTTATTTGGAACCACCCCAACTATCTCCACCATCTATGATTACGTTTAACAGTTCTAGGCTATCCAAACATTGCTTATAGTGGTTTGCACTCTATGAACGTTTCAGTCCTTCAGTATTTCTACCTACTATGACTTCATCTGACTTCTTATGGCAAAACTTTTTCGACCGAGGGTACTATCACTGATTTTAAAGTTTACTAGGCCTCCTCGTCCATAAGCCCCCAGGGTAAGACATGAATCCTGCTTCTTTCACAACGTTCTGATTTACTGTCTTGGTTTTACGATTACCTTTTGGACTTCGGTTTGTTAGGTAACCTTATCCACCATTTAGCCTCATCAGGTTTCTGTTCATACACTCAAAAAATCGCTACTCCACTTCCTTCACCTATGACATCACTGTCAACGACTTGTGGTTCACTGGTAAATACCAGTGGTTAGTTTATCTCCAACTGAACTCATGCCATGCCTGGCACATCTAAAAAGGAATCCAATTTTATAATTGAATTCCTTTTTGTCTTCTGATTGTTCCAAAAAAACATTATTCAACCAACAATACTTTTTCATAAAACTATTTTATAATCCATTGATCCTTATAATCTCTAAAACACAAATCAGCATCTCTAACCGACTGCTTTCCATCTTTATTATACATTACTGCAAAACCATCTAATTTTTCATCTGTATAACTTAAACAGACAAAATAATGATCTTTATAAACAAACCTAACCAAATCATTAAATTCCACTAAATCATAATCTTTTGCCAATTATTCTTTACTTGTACTCAAAAAATCAATATTATCAATTTCAAGAGTTGATACATTTTCATCGACATCCAAACCAATATAACTAATTAACGCATTTTCTTTATCTAAAAAATCAACAGTTCCTTCTGTGTCTGTTACAGCATAAATTTTAGGTCCAATACTTCGTGTAAATAAATATATTATGTCTCTACGATCAGTTTCAATATAACCAAGATCTGTAATATCATGATATGTTGATGTTTCTAATTGTATTTCAAGAGTATCAATTTTAATTAACGGCTTATCGCTTCCATTTTGATAAAATTTTAATATTACAACAATACCAATAACTATAATAATAAAACTGATTATTATTTTTTTGATTTTAGTTAAATAAAATATGCTACTATTAGAACAATTTAATTTACATTTTTTAATCACTTGATCTAAACATATTTAATGCTCCGTTTATTATAATTTTAACAATATAATCATTTTCTATTATATTCTTTAAATATAGCTATATCTTAATTACATATTAATATATTCTAAATAGCAAATCTATATACCTGGCAAGATTAGCACAATCTTGGCAAGAATAACATAATTTTTTATTTTGTAACACCAAAATGACCTTGATATATTAATAAAAATATTACTGAAATGAAAATCATCCTAAATGTCTTAATAAACTTTTTTTAATTTCATCTTATTCAGTAAATGTTTTAGTAACATAAAAATAGCGTCATTAATTTAACAATACCTAAAAAAGTGTCATAAATTATGACAATGTAAAATTAAAACACCTATTAAACAGGTGTCTTTTCATATCTTAATTCTTCTTATATAATAGTCTGTTTTTGAAAATATGTCTTTGTTTCCAAAACAACTTCTTTTCTAAGTCCAATTAAATTCGGAATTGCCATACATCCATTAACAATATCTGCAATAACAAAAATAAATTCCAATGACATAAAAGGACCAATCGCAATAAAAACAATATAAATGAATTTATAATAAGGGATTGCTTTTAATCCCTTTAAATATACATCTTTCCCCATAATAATTCCAGCCAATTATCGTTGTAAAAGCAAAGAAAATCAAACCAACATTAACGATATACTTACCAACTTCCAGAATAAATAATCCTTTGTTAAAAGCTAACGTTGTCGTCGCTGCGCCTGCTAATTTACCAGTATGACTATTAATAGCCAATCCAGTCATTGTGCAAATAACAATAGTATCAATAAATGTTCCCGTCATTGATACTAACCCCTGTTCTACACAAGAATTAGTTTTAGCTGTTGCAACTCCTAAGCCTCGCTCTAAATAATACATTGCCCCACCAACTGCAATTGCAGTAGCAACACCGACAATATTTCCAGTTCTAATCATTAAAAATAATGCTATGCATAGCACTTGAAAACTAGAAATATCTCCTGCATTGTTATCCTGTTTTTTAAAAATACAGCTAAAAGCTAATTTTAATTTTGTTAATTGTAATAAATTCCAGTTCCTAATAATAAACAAATTAACAGTATTCCCACACAAATTCATTAATCTTTTTTAATAATTCTGTAATAAACTCCTTCTTAAGTAATTAAGTCGAAATTAATAATGAAAAAACTATTAATCCTGCAGTTCTTTTACCTGAAATCTTTAATTCTTCAATGTCCATTTAGAATCTCTTTCGCCATTATCACCCGATATATCTAAATAGTATTGTATGCTGGTTGTATACAATCGCAAACATTTTATAAAATATTTGTCATTTTATATTTAATCTTTTATAATATTAAATATGAAAAAATTGAAATATTTTATACCTGCTATAATCTGGATGATTTTTATTTTTATCATGTCCCATACCAACGGTACTAACTCATCTGACCAGAGTAATTTTATTGCACAAATAATTTTGAAAGTTATTAATATTGATTATAACACCCTAACCTTTTTAATTAGGAAAATGGCACATATGAGTGAATATGCATTACTTCTATTTTTTATCTATTATGGCTTTAAAAAGAGTACTACATATAAATATACTTTATTATTATCTTTATTAATAACATTTCTATATGCCTGCAGTGATGAGTTTCATCAACTCTTCATCCCTGGTCGCAGCGGTCAATTAAAAGATGTTTTAATTGATACTATCGGGGGACTATTTATGTTATTTGTCATCTACTTATGGCAAAGAAAGAAGTCTAATCCTTAGACTTCTTTTCCTTTTGCAGTTTCTCAATGTTATCTTTTAATTTATCAATTGCATCTTTTAAAATATCTAAATCATTTTGATTATCTTCCTGCTCATCTTTAAAAGATTGTTGTCGTGCCTCTATAACACCAGCCCATGATGAATTAGAAGCTAAAATATCCCCAACTACATTGAACCATGCACCCAATGCAGCTTGTTCATCGATAGTAAATTCATTTGTTAATAAATAGCCTAAAATAACTGCTGTTCCTGTAAAACTAAATGGATCTAAATTTGGAAGATACATAGTTCACCTCTTTTATAAAATATTATATGCAGGTTTCTTTTTTTATTATAGGCATATGTGTATAAATAATAAATATTTTAACATACTAATAATAGGTGAAAAAAATGAATGATAATGTTAAATTATTGAACTTTATTTATCAAAACTCACAGATGGGTGTCGAAACCATTGATCAGCTAGAAAAAATTGTTGAAGACAAAAAATTTAAAAGTTATTTAAAGGAAAAATATGAAGGTTATCTTAAAATTCATAAAGATGCTAAAGAAAAATTGAATAATCATGGTTACGATGAAAAAGGGATTAGTACTTTTGAAAAAATTCGTACCTATCTAACCATCAATATTCAAACATTAACAGATAAATCAACTAGTCATATTGCAGAGATGATGATGGTTGGTAGTACGATGGGAATTGTTAACGCAATTAGAACCCTTACTGATTATAACCATGCTCAAAATGATATTTTAAAACTAATGGAAACATTGAAGGAATTTGAAGAAAAATCATATCATGATTTACAAGAATTTATATAAAATGACAAAAGCCCTTAAGGGCTTTTTATTATTTTCTTACAATCTATTTTTATCAATTAAATTCCAAACAATAAATCTACATAAGTAGGGATTGGCCAATACTTAGCATCAACTGATTCTTCAATCGCATCTACTATTTCTCTTAATGCCTGCATTGTTTTAAATACATCATCACGCCAAGCTACTGCTTGAGTAAAAATATCTTCATTAGATTTCTGGGCTGCTGCAATGTTATTTTCCAATACTATCATTTGCTCTTTCATCAACTTAACCTGTGTTGCTAACTTATTAGCATCTTCAACTAAGAATTCAACATCTAAACCAGCCTCTTTGGTAGTAACAACTTCAGAAGAAAGTTTCGCTAAATAATTGCAAACTGCTGGATAAATTTGAGTTTTAGCCATTTTTAATGCCGTTAACCCTTCAACCTGTATTGTCTTAATATAATTTTCTAATAAAATCTCATAACGTGAAGCTAATTCAACTTTGCTATACACTCCTAGACGATCCAGCATTTCAATATTCTTTTCATCTTTCAAACATTTTAATGCATCAACTGTATTTTTGTTATTTGGAAGACCACGTTTTTCAGCTTCTTTTTCCCACTCTGATGAATAACCATCACCATTAAAAATAATCCGTTTATGTTCTGTAATAAACTCTTTAACTACATCTTCAAACGATTTACCTGCTTCTATTTCGTTTGCCATTTCTTCCATTGTATCAGCTAAAATTGAATTTAAAATAGTATTTGGACCAGCTACCGATTGACTTGATCCAACTGCTCTGAATTCAAACTTATTTCCAGTAAAGGCAAAAGGAGAAGTACGATTACGGTCCGTATTATCTTTTGAGAAAGTCGGAACTACTGATACTCCTGTTGCAAATCTTGTTGCATCCGCTTTATTAGTTTTCTTACCTTCACAAATTTCTTCAATAAGAGCTTCTAATTCTTCACCTAAAAACATTGAAATAATTGCAGGTGGTGCTTCATTTGCTCCCAGACGATGGTCATTTCCAGCACTAGCAATACTCATACGTAATAAATCAGCATATTTATCTACTGCTTTAATTGTACATGCGAGAGCTGCTATAAATGGTTTATTTTCTGTCGGATTAGCCCCAGGATTAAATAAGTTGATTCCTGTATTAGTAACGACAGACCAGTTATCATGTTTACCAGAACCATTTACTCCTGCAAATGGTTTTTCGTGCAACAAACAGCGTAACCCATGTTTTTTAGCTATATCCTGCATAATCTGCATTAATAAATGATTATTATCTGTTGTAATATTCACTTTAGAATATACACATGCTACTTCATGCTGAGCAGGAGCAACTTCATTATGTTTAGTTTTTGATGGTATACCATATCTCCATAATTCGTGATCTAAATCTTTCATGAATGCAGAAACCTTGCGCTTAATACTACCAAAATAATGATCTTCAAGTTCCTGACCTTTTGGAGCCATGGCTCCAAATAAAGTACGACCTGTTAATTTTAAATCCATTCTTTGCTGATAATATTCATCTAATACTAAAAAATATTCTTGTTCTGCACCAACTGAAGCAGTAACTTTTGTGACCCCCTCAATTCCTAATAATGGTAATAATTTACAAGCTGATCTTGATAAAGCATCACTTGATCTTAATAATGGTGTTTTTTTATCCAATGCTTCTCCAGTATAAGAGCAAAACAATGTTGGAATATATAAAGTTCCATCTTTTACAAATGCTGGTGATGTACAATCCCAGGCTGTATAACCTCTGGCCTCAAAAGTAGCACGTAATCCCCCTGAAGGAAAAGATGATGCATCAGGTTCTCCTTTTCTTAATGTTTTGCCACTAAACTCTAATACTGCTTTTGACCCATCCGGCTCAATAAATGCATCGTGTTTTTCTGCAGTTAATCCTGTCATTGGCATAAACCAATGAGTAAAGTGAGTTGCACCGTTTTCTAAAGCCCATATTTTCATCGCATTGGCAATTACAGTAGCACATTCTTTAGATAACTCCTCACCTTTATCTAAAGATGCATGGAATGCTTTATAGATAGATTTAGGAATCCGTTCTTTCATTACATCATCACTAAACGCCAAGCACCCATAATCTTCTAATAACTTATTCATTTCCATTCTAAGTTCCCCCTTGTTTGCTAGTTTATAACAACACATAACCATACAACATATATATGTTTGTATGTCGTTATTATACAGTTAGATTTTTTAAGTGTCAATAAATAAATGATATTTTTTTATCATTTTGTAATTAAATTATTATCACAATAATTTTTTGCTAATAATATATCATATATTGAAATTTTCCCATTAATTTCTTCTTATCTCACGTTTACGTTTTTTCTCCATCTTTCGATGGGTTTTATCATATGATCGTACTTGACAATGGATACGTTTATTAGCTTTTATTAAGGCTTCACAAAAACCAATAACATCTTTAGGATGAACAACTACTCTTTTCCCGCCTTCAATGTATATTTCAAGCGCTCTAGGATCAATAATGATTTTTGTCATTTTAGGAACTGGATCACATATCGTCTCACAATTCATTACATTAATTCTTTTATTTTTTCCAAATCTCCTGCATATTTCTAAAGTTCTACGTTTAACCACATATTTATAAGGACGTACGAAATAAATATATCCAAAAACAATTATTCCTACACAAGCAATAACCAGAAAAGCTTGAAAGTTTTGGTAATAAAGCATCAGCAAACTATAAATAACATAAAAAACAGAAAAGTAAATCAAAGCTGTATTAATCTGTCTTTTAAATTCTTTATCTTGATTTACATTTTTTTCTTCTTTCATAATTACCTCACAATCTTTTTATCATTATAACTAATCATTTAAATTATCACAATTATAAATTTTCCCTTTTAATTATTATCTTCAACAAAATAAGGACATCTCTGTCCTTGCTTTGTTGAAATTAAATTATTAAACAGTTTTTGCAAATTGTCTATTTTGCATTTTTTCATACACAATAAGAAATGGTGTATAAATAAGGATGGAAACCACTAATAAAATGGCTTGCGTTAGAGCTCCCATTGGATTAGCTCCAGTAACCACAAATCCAAAAATAATCGGCGGTGTTGTCCAGGGTGCAATTAATACTGCTTTTGGACAAAAATTAATTAGCGTTAAAATATACGCAATTGTAATTGTAACAATTGGAGCTAAAACAAATGGAATACCTAAAATAGGATTCAATATCATCGGTATACCAAACGTAACAGTTTCATTAATATTAAATAACCCTGGAACAATCGACAATGTCGCAACAGCACGATTATCTTCACGTTTTGAAAAAATTAAAATGGCAATAACTAAACCTATCGTAACTCCAGACCCGCCAAATTCACCTGCCATTTGCAGCCATTGCAAAGTAAAAATATTTTCCACAGTTTTATGAGTCCTATAGTTTTCCATATTTTGTAATGCTAACGGAGTGAATAATGATTCTTTAATCGCAGACAACATATTATTTCCATGTATACCTACCAGCCAAAATAACATGCTAGCTAAATAAATGATAATTACTCCAGGTAAAGAAGCTCCTATAACCGATAACGGCTTTTGAATAGATGTCTTGATTACATCGTTTAAATATAATACTTCACCTGTTAAATTTTCACTGATAAGATTACATGTAAGCCCACATAGTGCAACAATAACAACAGTGATAATTGCAGGAACCAGATTTTCAAATGCACGAGCGATCCCGAATGGTACTGTTTCAGGCATTCTAATCTTTAATCCATCCTTTTTTATTAACCAGCAGAATAATTCAACTGATATGATTGCTATTATCATCCCTGTAAATAATCCAGAAGCCCCTAAGGCATCTTCGCAGATACCAGTAAATAATTGTAACTCTCCCTTGTCAGTCAATTCTAATGCTTTTTTAGCAGTATTTACTAAAGCATAATTATGATTAGTTTGAGTTATTGATAACCAGGAAACAACTCCCACTATTCCTGGAAAATATCCAGCTTTTTCTTGTCCTAAATTTCGACCTCCAATTTCTTGAGCAACACAAAATGTGATCCCAACAGTAATACATGAAATGGTAGCAAAGTTAACAGCATCAAATGCTGGATTTAAAAACTTTAAAGCCATCACCGGTTTCCAAAGAGCCCCTAAACCATTCTCTGCATTTACTAATACATTTGACCATAACACCCCAATTGCACCTGCAATGGTCAAAGGCATAAATGTTTGGAATGCATTTTTAATCGCAGATAAATACTTATTTTGTCCACACCACGCACCTGCACGGCCAAGAACATCTGCCATCTTATCCATATTTTTTCCTCCCTTAAAATATCTATTGACACTGTTAGTATAAAATTTATATAGAATAAATGTCAATATTTTCGATTCTATAAACACCATACTAGCAAAAATTAATTTTAAATATGCATTTTTAATACTTTTACAAATATTACATTACAACTGTTACTGTTTTAAGTTCAAAATCTTTATAATGATATCTTGAAAAAGAATATTCAAAAATATAACCATTACTTAAATAAGCAACCTGTTCTATTTGAAAATATGGTTCTGTTGGTTTCAATCCTAAATAATCCTGTTCTAACTGTGAGGAAAGATGCCCAGTTACTGTTTTATGAGCACTTTGTATTTTTAATTTTAAATTTTCTTCAATATATTGATAAATAGATCCTTTTACATGTTCTGTTTTCAAACTTGATATAATTGATATCGGTATGTAAATTATTTCTATAGAATATGGTTTTTTATCAATTTTTCGACATCTAATAATATGATAAACAAATGCTCCCTTTTTAATTTGTAATTTCTTAGAAATCCTTTCATCACTTGCAATCACTTCAAAAGCTATTATCTCACTTTCAATTTTCTTAATTCCTTTAAATTTTTGGGTTAATCCCATTTTTAAATTATCAGCTGCATTAAATTTATTCATAGAAGGATCAAAATCTTTTACAAAAGTCCCTGCACCACGCCTGCGAACTATTAATCCTTCCTTGACTAAAATATCTAATGCCTTTTTCATTGTTTCTTTATTACAATGATAAGTTACACATAAAGTATACTCATATGGAAGTTTTTGACCATATGTATATTTTTGATCTATTATTTTACTTCTTATATCATCAGCAATCTCTATATATTTAACCATAATTATCCCTCTTATATACCTTTTATTTAAAATAACATATCTTTAATATATTTGCACTGATTTTCTTATTATAAAAGACTACTAATTTTAGTAGTCTTTTAAACATTCCTAATCAAATCTAATTGATTTAACAGCCAATCCATTAAATTCTTTAATTAAAAATTCATTATCTTTATAAATTCCATAACTATTATTACCTTCTTTAGGTAACGAAATTGATGAAGGATTTATAATATATATTCCATTTTCATTTTTAGCTACTTGTTTATGAATATGTCCATATGCAAATATATCACCCCTATTTAAATTCGGAAGATTATTTTCATCAAATAAATGACCATGTGTTAAAAAAAAGTGATGATTATCAATATCCATAGTAGCGTAATCAGCTCTAATCGGAAATTCTAATACCATTTGATCAACTTCTGCATCACAGTTTCCCCTTACAGCAATAATTTTATTTTTATAATTATTTAATAATTTAATTACGTTTTTAGGGTCATATCCATCAGGCAGATCATTACGTGGTCCATGATACAAAATATCCCCTAAGATTACCAATTTTTCTGCTTTTTCCTCTTCATAAATTTCAAGTGCCTTTTTAGCATATTTATATGATCCATGAATATCTGATATAAACATTAATTTCATTTTAGACTAGATCCTCCTCTACTGGATATCGTACTATAGTCTTTAAATTTTCCTGAGCTACACGTTCAGGTTTATTTAAATATATTTCATGATGTAGTCCACTTAACTTTAAATTAGCAACCGTAATATATTCCATTATTTGTTTAGTTGAATTTATTTCGGTATTATAAGGGCCTATATGCAGCATCTGAATACTCTCTCCCTCTTCAAATTCCTTTAAATAAATATCTAAAGTAAAATAATCTCCTGTTTTTGATAGAAGTTCTAATTTAATTTCTTCTAACATATTTTCAGTTAATATAGGGGGCTGTAACATCATTAAAGTATATTTAATCATCTTTTTTCTTGTTACATCGAAATGGCTGTTATCATATGTATCCCAAATTCCTTCTAATTTAGAACCACTAAAACTGATATCCTGCTTTTGATAATATTCTTTTAAAGACTTATTCATTAAAAATAAGAGTTTAGATTTATTTCTAAATTCAGGTACTGTAGGATTACCAATACCATCTATTGCTATATACTTTAATTTCGGCACCACTAAACTGCTTATTTTTTTAGTAGTCGCTCGATATAATTGTGGATACTCTTTTTTCACATCAAATTTTATCACTATATCATCTCCCGCTCTCCCTATTATATTACTTTTAAGAAAAAAAACTACCAAAAATCATCAAGTTTGTTAAAAAGATAATTTTTTATCGTTTTTTCTAACCAGACACACTATTATAAAAGCGCCTTACAATAATATTTTTCTTGGCGCTTTACATATTATTTTTTTAAATAGAAATCAAAAATACTCTTTATTCTATCTTTTGTAGCTGCACCTTCATGTAATTTGAATTCGCCATCATATAGAGCAGGAACATAATAATAATCATATTGATTAGCTAATTCACTATCTATTTGTTCATCAACTAATTCGATTTCAATTTTTTCATACTCACGATTTTCTCTTTTCAGTTCATCAATCCAGCCTATTGCTCTTTTACAATGAGGACAATTTTTTAGAATAAACATTCTCATTTTATCTAACCTCTTTTAATCGTTTTAATTACAACAGGTACATTAGGACAATCTTGCACATTTCTTGGCATATTAGCAATTTTATCTACTATTTCTAATCCTTCTGTAATTTTTCCGAATGCTGCATATTGACCATCTAAATGTGGAGCATCTTCATGCATAATGAAAAATTGTGATGATGCTGAATCAGGTACCATTGTACGAGCCATTGACATTACACCACGAGTATGTAGTAAATCATTTGTTATTCCATTACTACTAAATTCCCCTTTAATACTTTTTGCTTCATGATGATTAAAATCTTTGTCATAGCCACCACCTTGAATCATAAATCCAGGTATAACACGATGGAAAATTAAACCTGCAAAAAAATTCTGATCAACTAAATTTAAAAAATTTTCTACTGTAATTGGTGCAACCTTTGGATAAAGCTCTCCTTTCATAATTCCGCCATCTTCCATTTCAATAATAATCTTTACTGTATCCATTACTTTTCTCCTCTATCTACTATTCTTGCTTCAATGACTTCATTTGCCATTTTCTTATCTTTTCTCTTTTTATTAAAAACCAATCCCGCAATAATAAGTACTGCAAGTATAACCAATACCATGATAATTGAATCAACTAATTTAAACTGATATGCTGTTGCTACAATTAAACATAAATTAATAATCTCAAACGTCCCAGATAACTTATACTTGCCATTAACCATAAAATTAAGCGCTAATGCAGTACAAACAAACATTGCAATAATTAATGCTACCTCCATCTTCATCCTCCTTACTTATAATAACTTTCATCATATCACTCTATTTCTAAATTTATAATCTTTATTATAACAAACTGAGATCAACTTAAATATAACATTTTACTTATAGAATGCTCCAGATTTTTCTATCCATCATCTTTATTACCCGATAATAAATATCAACCTACTCCTAATAATATTCAAAGTTGAATTAACAAAAACATTATAATAAAACAAAGTAAACTATATACATAGAATTACGAAAAATCTACTCTTACTATTAAGTAAATCAAATATAAAAGACTCCTATATTTAATATTTTCCAGATATAATAAACAGTCTCTTTCATTCTTCATACTAATGTAAAATAAGCTCCGCTCTATATAGATTTTATTTATATGAAACAACAAAACAAATCTTATAGATAAAAACGATATTAATAAAATTTAAACTTTCTAAATCTCAATTCACTATTCTTTAACGAATTCATTATACCATGTTTTATTCAAATATAAAAAAGAATGATACAAAATCATTCTTAAAAACAAACTACTTATGATAATTTTCCTTTTTAATAATTTTAAAGGCACGATAAATTTGTTCTACTAAAATCAATCTCATCAATTGATGAGGAAAAGTCATTTTAGAAAAACTTAATCGAAAATTAGCACGATCTAATATTTCCTGTCCATGTCCTAAAGATCCACCAATAACAAAATCTATTGTACTTTTACCAGATATCATACAATTCTCCATTTGCCTTGATAGTTCTACGGAATCAATCTCTTTTCCAGCCACATCTAACAAAATAACATAATCATCTTGTTTGATTTTATCAAGAATCTTTCTTCCCTCTTTAGACTTAATAATTATCTCATTTGCAAGAGAACAATTATCAGGAATACTTTCATCTGGTACTTCATAAACTTCAACTTTACAATATCCCTGTAATCTTTTTAAATACTCCTCAACCCCAGCAGCTAAATATTTCTCTTTTAGTTTACCAACACAAATAATTTTAACCTTCATATTTACCTCCGCTAACAATATTGACCTGACTTGCTACCTTAATATTATTAAAACTAATATTATTTTCATTAAAAATATTTTTATATGTCTCTAACGCTTTTTTTTCACTGTTTGCCTCTTCACTTAAATGTGCCAAAACTATCTCTTTGGTCTTATCACCAATCAATTCTACCATCAATCTAGCACTATATACATTATCTAAGTGGCCTGTATCTCCTTGAATTCTCCTTTTTAAAAAATATGGTCTATTTGTTGCCATCAACATTTCAACATCATGATTACTTTCAATAATATAATAATTCAGGTTCATTAAATATTGACGATTTTTTTGAGATACATAACCTGTATCTGTCATATATAAAACGCTCTCTTCATTTCCTCTTATAACAAATGCCAAAGGACTTGTAGCATCATGTGAAATACTTAAAGGCATAATTTCATAATGTGACAACTTAAATGGTTTATAAGGTATAATCTCATGACTTTCATCAATTCCTTTAATACATCCTTTTCCACAAAAACAAATATTTTGATCAAAAATACCAATATTTTTATTATGATCATAATGATCATGTGTCAAAAGTACATAATTAATATTTTTTTCTTGAAAACCAAGTCCATTTAATTTAAATAATAATTGTTTTCTAGTAATCCCACAATCTATTAAAATTCCAATACCATTATCATATATAAAAGTACTGTTACCTTTAGAACCACTAGCTAAAATATGAAATTCCATTAACTCATCCTTTCTTGTGAAAATATTATAACATAAATAATTTATAATGAGGAATTTTGAATAATTTTTTAAAAACAAAAAAGGGACATCAGTCCCTTAATTTGTAAATTATTTAAACCCATATTTTTTATTAAATTTATCAACACGTCCATCAGCACTAGCAAATCTTTGTTTACCAGTATAGAATGGATGACAGTTTGAACAAGTATCTACACGTACTTCATCTAAAACTGATCCACTTTCAAATTCGTTTCCACATGATGTACAAACGACTTTTACTTTTTTGTAATTTGGATGAATTCCCTTTTTCATAAATTTCTATCTCCTTCCGCCTTATAGCTTATCGCTACAAAGTAAGTTTCCAATGTATAATACCATTAATAGATCTAAATTTCAAGCATATTTATAAAATAATAATTAAAATCAACATAAATATTACTATACATATATTTTAATCTTCAACTTGACGTCTTGTAATAACTGCACCTAAAGAAATAAGTTTATGATCAATATTTTCATATCCCCTATCAATATGATATACATTTCCTATCTCTGTAACTCCATCCGCCATTAGTGCAGCTACTATCAATGCTGCCCCACATCTTAGATCTGTGGCATATACTCTTGCTCCATGCAATGGAGTAGGGCCATTTACATAGCACATAGCCTCTTCCTGATCTATCCTTGCTCCCATTGAATTTAGCTGATAACAATGCCCAAAGCGCTCTGGATATATCGTTTCGACTACCTGCGAAATTCCTTTACACTGTGTCAATAACGCTGTCAACGGCTGTTGTAAATCTGTTGCAAAACCTGGATATACCTGGGTTCTTATATCCACTGGTCTTAAATTTTCTATTCCTCCATGGACTATTATGCTGTCACCTACTATATCCATCTTTACCCCTATTTCTTTGAGCTTTGATGTCACTGCTTCTAGATGCTGTGGAATAACGTTTTGCACGATTACTTTTTCTCCAGCAGCAGCTGCGATTACCAAAAATGTTCCCGCTTCAATTCGATCTGGTATTATTTCATGATTGCATCCCTGCAATCTTTCTACTCCTTCAATTATTATGGTATCTGTCCCAGCACCTCTTATTTTTGCTCCCATTTTTGTCAATAAATTCACTACATCGATTATTTCCGGCTCTTTTGCTGCATTTTCAATTGTTGTTTTTCCTTTTGCTTTTACTGCTGCCAGTAAAATATTTATTGTTGCACCAACTGAAGCAAAATCTAAATATATTTTATTTCCAATCAACTCTTTTGCTTCAATGATATATGTTCCATCGCTACAGTACTCAACTGTTGCTCCTAAGGCTTCAAAACCTTTGATATGCAGATCAATTGGCCGTGGTCCCAAAAAGCATCCTCCCGGCATTTTCATTGTAACTTTCTTGCATTTTCCTAATAATGCCCCCATCAAATAATATGATGCTCTTAATTTATCTACAGCTTCACTTACTAATGGTTTATTTTCTAAATTAGTAGGGTCCACTACTAATACATCCTCATTTTTTTCAACTTTACAATTTAATTCCCTTAACAATACCCCTAATGCATCAACATCAGAAATATTTGGTACTCCATATACAGTTACAGGACTATCTGCTAAGACAATTGCAGGAATCAAGGCTACAGTCGCATTTTTTGCACCACTCACCACTACTGTTCCATTCAATTTATGTCCACCTTCAATAGCAATTACTTCACTCATTTTAGTCCTCCTTATAATTTAATCTACGTAACTACTATATATTAATTTATTGTTAAAAACAACCAAAATTTGTATTTTTGAACGATTAGTATTTTTTGACATATTTCTTATATTTTAATTTCTACAAAAACAAATAATATAAACTATTTTTCATCAGATAAAATAAAAGAACCCCTAAGCGGGATTCCTTAAATAAATTCTAGTATAAATTAAGCTTTACCAATGCATCCAAAGATTTCCATTTTTTCTTTAACGCATTCTTTAATAGCTTCAGCTCCTGGTGCTAATAATTTACGAGGGTCAAATCCTTTACCTTCTAAATCTTTTCCAGCTTCGATATATTTTCTTGTTGCTTCTTGGAAATATAATTGACATTCAGTATTTACATTAATTTTAGAAACTCCTAAATTAATTGCTTTTTTAATCATTTCTTCAGGAATTCCAGTTCCTCCATGTAATACTAAAGGTAATTTACCAGTTTCTTGTTGAATTGCATCTAATGCTTCAAAATCTAAACCTGCCCAATTCTCTGGATATTTACCATGAATATTTCCAATTCCTGCTGCTAAGAAATCAACTCCTAAATCAGCAATCATTTTACATTCTTTTGGATCGGCAACTTCACCTTTACCGATAACACCATCTTCTTCTCCACCAATAGATCCAACTTCGGCTTCAACAGATACACCTTTAGCATGGCATAATTCAACCATTTCTTTTGTTTTTTCAATGTTTTCATCAATAGCATAATGAGAACCATCAAACATAATTGAAGAGAATCCAGCTTCTAATGCAGCTTTAGCTCCATCATAGCTTCCATGATCTAAGTGTAAAGCTACTGGTACAGTTATACCTAAAGAATCTACCATTGCAGCTACCATAGCTGAAACAGTCTTAAATCCTGTCATGTATTTAGCAGCACCTTCAGATACTCCTAAAATAACAGGTGCTTTTAATTCTTCTGCAGTTAAAAGAATAGATTTTGTCCATTCTAAGTTATTAATGTTAAATTGACCAACTGCATAATGCCCTTCTTTTGCTTTATTTAACATTTCTGTTGCTGATACTAATCCCATAATATTTCTCCTTTTCTTTTTTCACATATATAATACTATTATTTAAAAAAAATTTCTATAGTAACACTTAGATTTTTACCTATTTTATTCAATTTTATCCAATGTAAGCAATTACTTTATTTTATTAATTTACACTCTGTCATTAAAAAACAAATATTACTAATTTATCTTAAAACTTCTTTAACTTTAAATTTATCTTTAGAAAAATGACATAAAGTTATTCCCAAAGCCATTGATAAATTTAAAGAATCAATTTCATTACTATGAGGAATAAAAATACTTTGTCCATATTGAAGGAATTCATCTGGTAAACCACTGCTTTCATTACCAAAAACCAATGAATGATTTTGGTGATCAGGTTCAATTAAATGAATATTTTTAGCCCCTTTTAACATCAATGGATAAATATTTCGATTGGGATATTTTTGTACATACTCATCAAAGCTATCAAAATATTCAAAATTTATATTAAATATTGCTCCCATCGAAGCACGAATTACCCGTGGATCAAACACGTCTACACCAGGTCGAATAATTGCTAAATTAGTATATTCAAATCCCCTCATTGTTCTAATAATCGTTCCCATATTTCCCATATCACTAGGGTTTACTAATACCACATGATTAACGTCATCTAAATTCAGAGTATATTTTTTTATAATTGCAATAGCAAAACAATTTTCTTTTTTAGAAAGTTTATTTATCGTATTATCGCTTTCAATTAAATCTATTTTATTTTGTTTACACAGCCCATCGATGATTTCAATTCCTTTATTTTTGTATGAATTACTTTTAACATATACCCTTAATACTAAATTTGGTTTATTTTTTAATAATTCTATTGTTTCAAATACGCCTAAAGTGTATGTATATTCAAAGTCTTTATGATATGTTTTAATTTTCATTTTCTAAACCTTTCAATAAATGAATTTGTTTTTTTAAATCATTCTGCAGTACTTCAAAATGTTTACGATCGTATTCAACACCTTGATCAATCAATTCTAATAAATCACCATATTTTTCATAAGCTAATTCTAATAATGATATTTGTATTTTCAAATCTAATTCATTATTAGCCTCATTAACAATGCTATTTATATCTTTGTACTTTTTTTTAAAAACCTCATCTAAATCTACTGTTTTCTTTCTACTGAAAAATCCCATTTTACCATTCCTCCAATAATATTATATCTCTAATCAAAATGATAATCTAGCTTTGAAAAAGGAATAAATGCTTGAGGATTTAATTTATGTTCACCAATCATTTTTTCCATCCAAATCATATCATACCAGCGGTTTAATTTATAGCCGCATTGATGAAAAAACGCTACTTGCTTATACCCCATTTTTTTATGAAAATTTACACTTCCCATATCTGGCATAGAAATACAGGCATTCATATTTAATATATTTTGTTTTTTGGATATTTTTTCTAATTCTTCATACAAAAGTTTTCCAATTTTCATACCATGATAATCTTTATCAACATAAATTGATGTTTCAACTGCCCAAATATATGCACTACGACTTTTAAAACTAGAAGTATATGCATATCCAACGATCTTATCTTCTATCTTAGCTACTAAATATGGATAATTGATCAATGTATTAATAATTCTTTTTTGAAATTCTTCAACACCTGGTACTTCATATTCAAATGTTATCGCTGTATCTAAAACATATGGCTTATATATCTCAATTAATCTTTTTGCATCACTATATTTTGCTGCTTCTATATTAACTTTCATTAACTAATCACCTTCTTTATGCTATAATAATTTTAGCTAAGTTAAAGGAGAATAGCAATGGATAAATTTATAGAAATATATAAAGATAATTTGATTTATGTCTTTAATAAACAGCAGTTAATTATAAGTGATTTTGATTATCTTGTAATAGTCAAAGATAAAACTATGCTTCAAGAAATACCTAATACTTTAACAATGTATTATCAAGATGATTTTGAATCACTTTTAAAAATCAAATTGCCAACAAAAATTAGAAACCCTAAAAAATTAATTTCATTATCTGATTGTTTTAATATAATGAAAGAAATTCCTTATGGTGTTTTATCTTTTACATATGATGATTTACCTTATAGTACAGGATTAAACCATATCATGCTTGATGGCAATATTTATTTTCATTGTGCAAATAGCGGCTATAAACTAAACTGTGTCAACAAAAAGGTTACTTATATGATTATTAATGATTTAGGAATCAATTTAAAAATTGGTACCCATAATTACAAATCGACTGCTGTCTTTGGTACAATGTTACAAGTTACTGATTTTGATCGTAAAAAAGCAGTTCTTTTACAATTAATTAATGATTTAGCACCTAATCACCCTTATCATGATGATATGGTTAGTAAAACTAATATTCTTGAATTAAAAGTTGATTATGTCATTGGTAAAGCACATATATATTAAAAAATTATAACCCCTTACCAATGTCATTAAGTTAAGCATCAAAACTTGAAAAAGACTCTTTAACAAAAATTAAAGAGCTTTTTTTATTTTTGTTCAATTGACTATTGACAAACGGTGATAATCGTGTGGCTA
>JAETPY010000045.1 GCA_021770925.1 Erysipelotrichaceae bacterium
GTGATTTCATAAATCTAAAATTATCGATGTATTTAGATTCCCCACACATCGAGCATTTTCTTTTTTCCATAGCTTCTCTCCTTTATGTAAAAAATCTTAACTTTTCTTAACGTGTTCCATGTTCCTTGATGAATTCAATCACTTCGGCAGCATCCTTAAAAGTTGTCTGCTTCTGCATATTGAATGAGTTCATGATTGTATCAGCTATCATGTATGGATCATCCGTTTTCTTTGCTCTAGCGACCCTGCGGATCATTATCATATTTTTCTCCACCACTGGATCATTATCTTCTGGTTTCATAAGCTTTTTCAACATCTCATGACATCTGTCATCAATCTTAACTGTTTCATCAGAAGTATAATAAAGACGAGTTAAGAAAGATTTACTGAGCCCTGTAATATCTATAGCTGCGGTAATGTTCTGTGCCAGAGTTCCTTTATCCAGATCATGCAGTGCATTTTTAAATTCCTGAATAGAAACCACATTATGCTTAGACCCTCCTTTTGGACGTCCCCCTCTTTTTGGCTTAGCCTTTTGTAAAACCTCGGGTACTTCAAGATCTACCATTTTAGCTTCCAATAACGATGCAAATCCAATATACACCTCTAATTCATCCATGTTTATTTCTATTTCTAAACCATTATCAGCTGCTAATGTTTCAATATCCTTTATAAAATTATTTGCTTTTTGTGTTTCTACCACTATACCTCTCATTTTCCATTTCCTCCTTTGATTATGTTTCTTTTACTTTTATCCCGTAGCGTTCTGCCATCAGTCTTTTCTTCAGCCTGTATACAGGTGTTTTTACTCCCTTGACATCTTCAACAATCTCAGCGTCATTTTCGATATAAACGAAATCAGCAACATATTTTATTTCACGGCCATAACAGCTTTTGTCCACAAGTATAAACGGAACCTGAAGCCGAAGCTTTTTGATAAGCCCCGCTCTTTCCATCTGCTTTAACTGTATGTACCGTCTAGCTTCTTTCTTGCTGTCAAAATTTATATCATCAAGAATCGTTTTGACTGCGTTATACTTGCTTCGCTTGGCCTTTTTCCGTTTGTGCTCAGGTTGAGGATTATATTTACGTCCATCTGGGTAGTCAACCATTAGAACTGGATATCCTCCTCCATGATGTCGTATGTATTAACGTCCTTCATGAAATCATTTGGATCTGATTCGTTAGATGATGGACCGTTATGAAAATAATTATCGTTGGCCATCTGCTGAACCTTTTGCTGATCTACTAGCGCCTGATCATGCTGCCTGGTATCCAGGAACTGTACGCTGTCACAAAGCACTTCAACTACATACACCTTTTGGCCTTGAGCATTGTCATAGCTGCGTGTCTGGATTCTTCCTTCTACTCCCACTAATGAACCTTTGGAACAGTATCTTTCTACATTCTCAGCCGGTTTACGCCAGACTACACAGTTAATGAAATCTGCTTGTTGTTGACCGTCCCTGGATGTGTAATTACGATTAACTGCTAAAGTAAACGAAGTAACTGCATCACCTTGAGGTGTTCTTCTAAGTTCAGGATCTCTAGTTAAACGACCGATAAGCACTACTCTATTTATCATTTTCTTCCTCCTTACGTAACAAGACAACACACACTCTTGTTGTAGTAGTTGGTATATATCCAATAACTTCATAATCACCGTTCAACTGTAAAATCGTGCTATTGTCTTTGTGTGTCACAGTAAAATAATTTTCTTTATCTGCCATTATTTCCTCCTATTCAAACTGACTTAAATAATCGTTTAATTCATTCATATCAGCATCACCTACGCCATCCAAATCCAGTTCTCCAGAATCACGTTCTTCAGGAAGATATGAATGTTTAAGATTTTTGTTCATGGCTCTTTTAAAATACGCCATGCGATTATCTATCTGCCTGCCTTTCATCAGTCCAAGAACGTAATCAGCTTTAACGCTCACATCAACAGCATCATACTCAGCAAGATATTCACGAATGATTTCGTCGAAGATTTCTGTTTCATTTTCAATGATAAGATTTTTGTTTAAAAGTCTTTCGGTTAGGTAATGAATTTTTAATTCAGGCACGAAAGTGCTTTTATCTTTTATCTTATATCTTTTATCTTCTATTGTTATATCTTTCTTTAGTTGTTGCCCTTTGATTGCCCTTTGATTGCCCTTTGCCTGCCCCTCGTTCGCCTCTGTGTCTGTCAAATCGTTTGCCTTTTTATTTGCATTGATTTGATAAACACCATATTTTACAACGGTTATGAGAGAATATTGGTTTGTCGTTTTGACTGTTATGTCGTTTGACTGTTTTAGATGGTTTATTGCTGTTCTAATTTTCTTTTCTGAAAGCTTTAAATCTGACGATAATCGTGAGATTGATGTTATAAAACTGCCTCTGGGAATCACTGTGCCTTTCCACTTTTTATCCTTCCAGTTTGCCATTAAAAGACAGTGGATAAAGACATCTTTAGTATTCTGATCAGTGTACCATTCCCATGATATAAAGCTGCGAAACAGTTTAACAAATGTATCGTTATCCACTGATAAAACTCATTCTAAGCACTAAGGAAAGAGTAGAAAACTACCCTTCCTTGTTTTTGATTTCAATGCAAACTGGTTGTGCTGGCTCAGATATTTCACCAGATAAATTAAGCTGCCCTGGAACCACTCCTGTAAATTCCTGAAGCTTGAATCCAGTAACTTCGCCTGTTTCCTGATCATATTGAATCTGATTAAATAAATGAATTTCCTCGCTCTTTTTAGGACTTAATTTAGAAGTAATAACAGGTTTAACACTCATTTCTTTTTTATCATTCTTAGGTGTAAAAGTTAGCTTTACATTAAGTGTTCTGGCTTTATCATCTGTCCCCTCATCAAATAAGTTAACCATTAATTTTTGCATTTCAGCATCAATAAGCCTAACGATTGAGCCGTTATTAATATCTAAAATACTTCTTGTATATTTTGCTTCCATTGTCATATCCTCCTAGAATGCTAACACTACATCTTTGCCGATAAGTTCCTGTGGCAGTTCTGCGATCAGATACTGTTTAATAAGTCTCTGTACCTCTTTTTCAAAGTATCCTCTATCTGCAATGAATAGTGCAACTTCACCTTTTTGATTTACCCTTAAATTAAACTTACGATCAATTTGAATAAGTTCAGGATAAGTAGCTACTGGTGTAAGTGTTACAATCGGATCGATAGTTACTTTGCCTGCGCCTCCAGCAAATGCATCACTCTCTACTACAAGATTAACACCAATACCATTGTCGACCTGTTTAACGGTCTTTGAATTGTACAGATTGCTTATAGTAGCAATTAATTTATCTGTATTTTCTGTAGGAACATAACATGTATTTAAATTAATAATCATTTCTTCTGGCAACACCCATTCATTTAAAATCAATCTAGGTACAACTGGTTTACAGTGAATAAGTGTCTGACGTTCATATGTATCATCTACACTACTCAATACCTTAATTTCATTACCTTCAGCCTGAACAATTAAGGGTAACTGAATGTTTAAACTTTTTGCCTCAATATCAATATAAGACTTGATGATTTCCACCAGTCCGCTTAAAGAGCGAGTGCTGATGCTTTCGATATTAGGTGTAGTAACTCTGTTTAAGCGCCCTCCAAACTTGGTATAAAGCATCCCTTTGATATCAGTTTGTTCTAATCTGTTTTCTTCCTTTGCATTCACTAATTCTTCAATTTTTTCAATTGCTTGTCTAATCATTTTTAATTTCCTCTTTCTTTCGTTATTTTCAATAAGCATATTCACTCATATAAAGCAAATTTATCAGTCAGGTAATCTAATACCCAATTGATAGAACTCTCGTTATACGTGCTTATAATGCTTTTTAATTAAAATACTCTTACTATCTTGCCCGTCGCCTTTTGAACTTCAGACTTCATTAACTCTTCATCGGCATTTGCATCGCTTAAATGAAGCAGCATGATTTCTTTAGTTCTATACAGCTCGCATGATTTAAGAAAATCAATACATGTATCCAAACTCATATGGCTACGCATCAAACGCTTTATATGAGTATCGATAAAAGAATTTCTATTTGGATCACTTAGCTGATGTTCCAGCCTTTCACTGATATGATTGCATTCAATCATGATGTAGTCTAAATTCTTAAATGAATAATCACAGTAGTATGAATCCGTAATAAACAATAAATTTTCATTTGTTTTATTTGAATGGATCAAAAAACCAGTTGGCTCCTTAGCGTCATGATGAACCTTAAATGCTCTGATACTGAATGTTTTTACAGTTGTTTCAGTAGTGATATTTGTATCTAAAGCAAACGTCCCTCTTTGTCCATACACGCCGATACTCTCTAAAGTACCCTTTGAAGCAAATATTTTGACACCTCTAAGCATAAGATTTTTATAGCATTTGGCATGATCATTATGCTCATGACTTATGAGACACCCTGCCAGCCTACTGAGTCTGTAGCTTGTTGCCTCTTTAATCTTGTCAATCTTGACACCGCATTCCACCAGCAGCATGGAAACACCATCATCAATAAGATAGGCATTTCCCTTTGAACCACTGGAAATACATTTAATCTTCATTAGAAAGGATCAACCTCACCTGATTTAGCAGCTTTAGCTACTGTTACTGATTCAGGTTCTTTTTTTGCCTCGGGAATTACTGCTTTAAGTTCTGGATGCATGTCATTTTCAATGACTTTTGTTGAATGTTCCTTTTCAGTAAAATCAGCATCAACAACCTGCCGGTTTGCATTCTTCTCTATTTCACCATTAACTTCTTCTTTGTACTGATCCATTTCACGCTTTTTAATATATTCGTAATTTTCATCAATTTTCGCTGGATCAATTGGAATATTAGCTTCACTGTAGACATAACGTTTAAGCGTTTTTAAACACATTTCTTCATACCATCCGTCAGTATCAACTGTTACACGATGTCCCTTTTCATATACTGTCTTTTTTCCGCCCCAGAACTCACCTGATGCTTTATCCGGTTTCCTTTTTTCAATGTCTTTTAATGTCATAAATACCAGTCTGTTTTTAGCAGGGTCATGATATTCATAGTAGCCAAACCCTCCTAAAATTTTCCCGCGATCAAATGGATTATTAATTTGAAATTCATACCCCTCGTGATCATGTACTGCGTCTTTTTTAACAATTCTAAAAGTATCTGTTTCATAAACAAGTTCGCAGATTACATTTTTAGGTTTATCTAATGCATACTTTTCAGCGATATAGCGAATTCCGTTGTAGCCTCGCATTAAATTGATATTATATTTCTGATTAGCGTTATCTTTATAAGGAATAGCATGAATCATATTTTTCTGCTGAATATCCAGTCCCATCTTTGAATAACGCATTACATCAAGTGCTAACTGTTTAACATTAACATTGGCCCATACATAAGGAAGATTATTGTTATATTTTGGGTCAGAATTATTTGCATTCTTCTGAAGCCTTTTAGTTTCAGTTTCTCCAAGCATCTTATCAATCTCTATGAAATATGCCTGAACTAGTTCCTGCTGTTTTTGTGTTGGCTTTATTTCAATGTTTCCGGTATTGAACGCTCTCATTACCGTATTCATAAAAACTTCACTTTGTTTAACTGCTATATCATTTTTTGTTTCACCCATTTTCTATTCCTCCATCATCGTTAGATTTTTATAATCTTCATCAACAACCAGTCTAATCAGCTGATTGTCTGTTGATGTAATCTTTGTGACTGATTCAGCATTATCAACGAATATCGGCATTCTAATACCAAAGTGTTCTGATAAGGTATCAATGATTTCAATGCCTGCATTAATACGACTTGCATTGTTAGCCATCTTGTATGGAACCACACTTTTTTCATTAGGTACTAAAACATTGCAGCACTCAATAATTGCATCATTTGTGATCTGTTTTTCAAAAAGTTCAAAATTAACTGTCTTGAATCTTGCATTAATTTTTTCGGTAATCCTGCTAACCTTTTCAACAATGAACTTCTCACATAAGCTAAGTTCATACTCATAACGGTCATAATCTTCAGCTAACTGTGCCTGTCTGGCTTCCAGCTCTTCAATCCTCTTCTGCTGATCTTCAGCTAACTGAAATCTGCTTATATGAGTATTTAAAGTAGCAATTTTAACATTGCATTCATGAATTTCTTTATCAATTTCTTCAATCGCTTTGTCTATTTCATTATCAGTGTTTTCAAGATCTGCAAGCTGCTTCTTAATAACTCTGTATTCTTCAGTATCTTCAAACGGTGTAACAGCAGTAATCTTACTTTTTTCAGTTTCAATCTGAGCTGCAATATCCATTGCTTTAATGCCTAACTGTTCATTTTCATGTATAAGGTTATCCAGTTTAAGCTGTTTGGCAGCAATCTTTTCTTTGCCTACTTCAGTACCTTTAGTCTGAATTTCTTCTAATCTCTTTGATTTGTTAATATTAAAAGTAGAAAATATTTTATCCTGCTGATCCACTGGAAGTAACTGTCCACAGTTTTGGCAAATTCTTCTATTTTCATCAAATTCCATCGCTGATACATTTTTATATTCATTAAGCAGTTTATTTCTCTCGTTAGACATATAGTCAACATCATTTTTTAATCTTGAAATTCTAATATCATTGCTGCTGATTGTATCGCTGATTAAATTCTTCTGATTAATAAGATCATTAACCGTCTTATTGATAACTCTATTTATTTCATCAAAACTGTTAACATGCGCAATACGCGCCTCGCGTTCCTTCTGCTTGATTTCAGCAATACGGTTTGACTTTTCAACAGCTGCTGAATTACCGGACTTAGCTGCTAACTTGCGGTCATTCAGACTGCTTATTTCTTTTCTGACTTCAAACAGCTGGCTTTCATAATACACTTTACTGCCTGCTGTTTCCGGAATCGCTCTTTCAGCTTCATCAATTCGGCTTGGAATCTGCTTTAATTCCTTATTGATACTGCTCATATTGTTTTTTAAAAGTTTGATATGATCATCAATGCTTCTTTTTTGGGTTGCTGATCCGTTCAACAGTAAAATCTCATTTAATGGTTTCAAATCTTCTACCGTATCAATAATTTCTTCATCGGTATAATCACCACAAATATCAGTAAGATATCTACGTCTTTCTTTCCACGCAAGAATATCACCAAAATATGTAGGGCTGATAAGCATCTGAATAACTTCACGAGGCCCAAACAAATCCTCTATTTCCCTGTTGTAGTCTTTTTCTTTTACTGGCAGTCCATCAACTTCGTATGAAATGGTATTTCCAGTAAGTTCCTTGTTTTTATTACCGCGCTTTTGTGTCCATTTCTCTTTGTAGGTTTTCTTTAAAACCTTGATAATACCATCAATATCAAAAGTGCATTCAACAGTATGTTCAAGATTGTGAAGGTCACCTTCAATTCCTTTTGTTTTAGGACTGTAATCTGCCATAGCCACTGACGGTTTATCAGTTAAAAGATAATAATAAGCATTGATAATAGTTGTTTTACCAGTACCGTTATCACCTCTAATTGATTTGTCCAATCCATTAAAATTTAATTCCAGGTTTCTTATTCCCTGGAAATTTGTTAGTTTCATTTGATTAAGCTTTATTGCCATTCCTGTTTCCTCCCTCTATGCTTTTGTAATATTTTTTGCCTTCCTTAAAGGTAATGATTTTAATAATTTTATTGTTTTTGATGACATAAACTTTTACAGTCTCGTCATTTACATTCGTTTCCATACGAAAGCGGATATCTGGATCCTCCCGCTTAAGTTCCATAATTACGAAATAAGCTGCATTGATATTCAAACTGAACATATTGTGGTTAAATTCCTTTTTCATTTTCATCCCCCTTAAAACAATCTTTCTATTAGTCCCGCCAGCAGTTCTGCCAGCAGGTAAATAACAGTTATAACTGTTATAATTCTTCGCCTAACATTCTTCATTTTTAAATCTTTTAAAATTTTCAATATCAGCAATAACTGAAAATATATCTATAATTTGATCCAGCGTCATACCTGAATCAAATAATTCTTTTACCAATTTCTTGATTTTTGCTTCTATTTCTTCCACTTTGACTTTCTCCTTAAATACCTTTATAATAAAGGTGGTTTTTAATTTTTGTTAGTCGCTGTTGCTGCAGCGGCTTTTTTTCTTTCCAGCTCTGCATAATCATGTACCTGCTTTTCCGTTAGGCCAATGATTTCCAGTAAATATTTTGGCAATACACCTCTATAGACTTTTTTTCCTTCAGAATGTATCTTTTCTTCTATCTCTGCATAATAGTTTTTAGCACTTTCATAACCGCACGGTATGAAACGTCTTATATCAGAAATTTTCGCATACCCTCTCATGATTATTTCTTCACGAATATTATTTATCATCAACTCACCTCTTCCTTTTTTTTATAACCGACCAAGTTATTTATATGATGTTTTTAATTAACCGACCAAGGTTTGCTTTTACTCTTTGCTTTTTCTATTGTTCGCATCGTTTAATGCTGCCAGCATTAACAATGCGCCATCAAGCAAGGTTTTGCCCTTCTCGTTTGCATTAGAATAAATTTCAGCAAAGTTTATCACTTTTTTTTCTCTTTCATCTTTAGTCATATTATCACCTCCTTTATTAATGTTTTTATTATCCTTCATAAATACCACCTCCTTTTGCCTGCTTATTAAATTTGTTATAATACTCTTATCAACACTGCTAATGTTGAAATCTAACGAAAGGATATTATTAATATGTCATCAAATTTTAAAATCGATATGAAAAAACTAGAAAAATCGATTAAAAAACAAGCTGTTTCATCTTTAAATAAGCGAACATATGATGTTATTTGCCCACATTGCAAAAGCAAAGTGAATATTCCTACTGGAAAAAGCATGTGTCCAATTTGTAGAAAAGAGATTGATTTGACATTAGATGTTAAATTTTAAAACCTACATCAAAATTAATTGAAGCTAAGTCATCTGCCAATGATTTGGCTTCTTTTAATAACTCTACAAAATATTGAGCTTTTTTGACATTTTCATCAATTCCTTTTAGATCTACTTTTAATTCAATTCTGTTAATTTTTTTCAAATCCACATCATGTAAGCGAATAGTCTTTAGAATTAGGGTTAAGTCTTCTTTACTTAATCCTTTTTCTTTAATCAAGCTATTTAACTTTTTATAATTTGAAAGTTCTATCATTTCAAAATCTGCATTCTCAATTCTTTTTGTACCCCATAAAAATCGGCCATCTTTTATGCAGTAATAAACTGTTGTTGTATCTTCCATAACTTCCTCCTGACTTTTCTTCTGCTCCTTTCGTGCTATAATTAGCTTGAAAGGAGGTATAACATAAAATGAATAGTTGGACCATATATATAGCTTTATTTACAAGTATTGCTTCTATAGTTGTTGCAGTAGTAAACGCTATAATTAATTACAAAATAATTAAATCGAACAATGAAACTTCTACTAAAAAGATGCAACTTGATTATTCAATTGAGAAATATAAACTAATAAATAGTGAATATAACGAATCAATGCGACACTTTATCAATGAGACTTGTAAATACATACAAATTAAATTTTTAACTAATTCCAGTACAACACAAAATTTTGTTGATTTTGCAACTGCCTATTTTAATTTCTATACATACTGTAACCTTGAAACTAAAAATTCATTAATAGTTTTCTTTAATACCTTGCTGTTTGAAGAAAAAAATGAAGATAAAAATATTAATAAAACTATGGTTAAAAATTATCTAAGAGAATTACGTGATATAATCGAAGAACTTGAAAGCACGAATACAATCAACGAAATAAACTAAACAAAGCAAAGATATTAGCCAAAAAAGCAAAAACAAGAAATATAATTAAAAATTTATGCATTTTATCAATTTGTCTTTTTTTTACAGCATTCAAATTAATAAATATAAAAATCCAAGATATAAAACTTGATATTATACTTAATATTGTTCATGACATAACAATATCTTCACCCCCTTTTATCTCTTTGCAATATAATATTACCACTAAATAATATTTATTGCAATGCTTTTGCATAAAAAATATTGCATAGTAGTAAATATGGTGATAATATATATTTGTAGGAGGTGAAACAATGGAAAAAACAATCGGTGAAAGAATTAAAATATTAAGAAAACAATTAAAATTAAATCAAACTGATTTTGGTGATAGACTACATGTAAAGCAGTCTACCATAGGCGGATGGGAGACTAACATAAGAACGGTTCTTGATAGATCTATTGCTGATATTTGCCGTGAATATAAAGTTAATTATGAATGGCTTGTATACGGTGAAGGCGAGATGTTTAATGAACCAGATGTAATGATACTTGAAAAAATAGATGATATTATGAGTGGTGAAAATGAATTTCGAAAGAATTTGGTTAAAACGATCGTAAATTTTTCTGACGAAGAACTATTACTGCTGGAAAGCATTGTAAACAAACTTAATTCTGAGGAGTAAAAAAGTGAAATGCATATAAAAAAGAGGAGTCTCTTGAACTCCTTGCTGAAAAGTATATTAATTGGTAAACAAAAAACCGATTAATTTACCCTTTAATCGGCTTCTTGTTGTCTTCTGACCTCTTCCAGGTATTTTATCATTAACCTTAAGGCTCGAAGACTATGGATTTCTAGAACGAGGCCTATTAAATAAAGCTTCAGTCCTTTTATATGTTCAGTATCCATATAAAGTCCCCCTTTTTTTATAGAATAAATAACAATTATAGTTATTTGTTATTTATTGGGATATTAAGTGGAACCTTACGTACTTATTATATATCGACAAAGAAAAACAAAAAAGGGGTTGCAATCATTTGTCCTGTATACGGGACAGAAATTTATTTATATGGCGAATCATAAAGATCATCGATATGCATATCAAGTGCTTTTGCAATGTCATGTAAATGTTTTATATTTGGATACCGTTTACCGTTTTCAATATCGTTGATCGTAGTTTTTGATACACCACTTAATAATGATAATTTTCGAACAGACATATTTTTGTCATATCTTATTTTTGCAATATTTATTTTTAAACACATAAAAAAACACCTCTATTGAAGTGTTGACAGAATATTAATTTTTAGCATAAATAAAAAAGACCACGTGCTGGTAACACGTGATCAAAAAGTGAATGATACTGGCAATATCATTCGAGCATAATAAAAACGTTAACCGGCCAAGTTAATTTTTTATTATGCTCCCATTATAACATAAGAAGGGAGTTTTTAACAATGCCAGTTTATAAAGATAAAAGTAAAAATACATGGTTTGTGACAGTTTATTATAAAGATTCTTTTGGAAATGAACACCAGCATAAAAAGAGAGGATTTAAAACAAAGGAACTTGCAAAGCGCTATGAAGCTGCTTATCTCTTGTCAGATAAATTAACAAAAAACCAAATAACATTTAGACAACTAGCTGATGATTTTATCAACTATAAATCTTCTCGGGTAAAAGCCAGATCATTAAAAGATTTTAAATATATTATAGATAAACAACTATTGCCTTATTTTGGTGAAATGAAAGTCAATAAGATCAATATACCAGTCATAGAAGATTTTCAAAAAGAGTTATTAAAAAAAGATTATTCCAACAATTATACAAAGTTAATTCAGTCTATGTTGAACCGCCTTCTAAACCATGCAGTACGGCGGTTGATAATAGATAAAAATCCATTCGATTATTTAGAATTTGTTCGACATAAAAATAAAAAAACAAATGCAAAGTTAAAATATTGGACTTATGAAGAATACATTTCATTCAGAGCAGTTATTGATAATCCAGATGATTTATTATTTTTTGATATGCTATATTATACTGGAATGAGAATAGGTGAGCTTCAAACAAGAAAATGGAAAGATATTAACTGGATCACAAGAGATCTATATATCCATGATAATTGGGACGAAAAGAATCACATGCTATCAGAAGATACTAAAAACGGCACACACAGAACGATTGTTCTTAACAAAATACTATTTGATGAGTTAAAAGAAAAACTTGCTAGAGATGAAAATATTGACGGTTTTAATGACAATTGTTTTATCTTTGGAGTATACGATGTTATTTATCAACAGTATTTCACTAGGATGAAAGACAAATATATTGATTTGTACAATTTACAAAATGAAATAAAATTAACAAGATTAACTTTACACGGATTTAGACACAGCCATGTTAGTTTACTCATAAATAATGGGATTGATAGTTTTACAATTGCAGAAAGGTTAGGACATTCTAAAGAAATGGTAGAACGAGTTTATGGCCATATGTTCCCGAGCAAAAGGAAAGCAATTCTTAATATATTGGATAACTTATAAATCAATAAAATCCCTGATGAATTTTCAGGGATTTTTCTTATTAAAATTTAATTTTTTTAAAAAACTTTGCCAAAACTTTGCCAAAGGCTCTATAAAATGGGAAAAGTCTCTTTGGGACAAGAGACTTTTTAATATCTGTATTCTATACGGGAAAACGAATACTATTATAGATATTTGGGACACAATTATAATAGCATATTATTTTATATAATTGTTTTCAAATAATGAAAATATGTTTTCAAATAATGAAAACATATACTTTATAAACAATCCCCCACCATACAGCCTAATTCAAAATATATTTCCTTATCATCTTTTGACTTAAAAACTACTTTTATATAATCATCACTAATATAACGATATATTTTTGCAGTTATGCCAGGAGCCATCTCTTTTTTAAAATTAATACTTATTTCTTTAAAATAGCTATGTTTAAAGATTTCTAATGGTAAAGCATCAAATGCCCATTCAATATATCGACTATTATTCAAATGCTGATTCACATCAACGTCACTGTATAAAACTGTTCTTTCCATTACAAATGATAATTCTAACTGCTCTCTAATTTTATGAAAAGTATTAATACTATATTTATATGGTAAGATTTTCGGCATCGTAATACCTGCCTTTTCAGGTTTTGTAATTCTTCTTCTTTTTAAATCAATTAATGTCCATAGTGAATATACAGCTGCAATTTCTTCACCATTTTCATCTTCTACCCAATAGTTACGCATAAATTGAATTCTTTTATATTCTGAAGCTCTTGTATATAATTTGATTAATTCATTTATTTTAATTGGTCTTTTTAAAATTATAGTTTCTTTAGTTAAAACGAAACCATAATTTTTAGCTAATTCATCATTCCAAATTCCTATTTGAAATGCATTTGTAGTAGCTAAATCTGATAATTTAGACATTAAAGCAGAAATTCGATAATGTCCTTTATAATCTGCTTCCTGACATTGAACTAAAACTTCTAACGATGAAATTGTATTTTCCATAGTTTCCTCCTTTATCAAGTATTTTTTTTTATACTAAGTTAATAATAATTATAATAATTCAAAAAAGTTTAATTGTATAGAAATTGTTCATAAATTTTTAAACATTTTTATGATATGATTTAGTAAAGAAATTATTTTATCATTTTTAGAGGTAAACAAATGAAACGTAAAATAAATAAAAAAAGAGTAGCCATTGCAGCAATTATTTTCATCGCAATAATCTCAATAATTATATACTTAATAATCAATATCTTAACTTTAATTATCCCTTCTGATCCCCCTAGTACTCCTACCTCTCCAATAACAAAAAAAATTTCTAAAAAAGACCCATTAACCTCATTAGATTACTTTTTACCTTCACAAAAAGAACGTTATAATAATTATAAAGCTAATCATCCTGATTTATCTAATGAAGAGATAGTTACCCATATCAATATGAACCTTGACTATAACTTCTATGATCATATTGTTATTCAATCTGACCCTTATGCATTAAATACACTCATAAACAAATACTATCGATTAGAAGATAATTTTACTCCTTTAGATCTTGTCTATATCAATGATGGTTATACCAGCAATAGTGATCCTGCCTATAAATATCGTAAGCACCAAATGTCAAGTGTTGTTTATGATGATTTTGTTGCATTAAGAAATAAATGCTATGAAAAAGGTATAAGTTTTTATGTTGTTAGCGGCTATCGCTCAACAGAAGCACAAAAAAAAAGCTATAATCATATGGCCAATACATTTAGTACAGCTGAAGCTGATAAAACCTGTAGTCGTCCTGGCCATAGTGAACATACTCTAGGATTGGCATGTGATGTTGCTTTAGATACCTACTCTTTTGAAAACATTGTTAATCACCCTGAATATCAATGGTTTGCTGAAATATTATCAGATTATGGTTTTATTATTCGTTATCCTGAGGGAAAAGACTCTTTAACAGGTTATAGCTATGAGCCCTGGCATCTTCGTTATTTAGGAAAAGATTTAGCCAAGAAAGTTAAAAAGAGTAATCTCACTTATGATGAATATTATGCGCGTAATTTTATATCTTAGCATGTCTTATATTACAGATTTTTATTGTATTTGTTAATTATACTTAAATTTTATTAATTTTAATATAGGATAATTAATAGATTTCTTGTATAATAATGTTATTGAAAGAAGGAGTATATCTAATGAATGCTATTTTTAATATTTTACCTTTTTTGGTATTCTTAGCTTTATTATGGTTTACATACATAAACATATCTTATGGAATTACGATGTATCATGCTATCAAGGATGATCGTACTTTAACTTCCTGCCTTAGTGATTCAGGAAAATATTTCTATATTGTTTTATTAATTTTCTATGTATTTGTATTTTGTATTTGTTTAGCACTTATGATTTTAAATATTATCGCTAATAGTATAGGTGGTGCATACACGCCATTAAATATACTTACTATTGTAACATTAGCAGTTAGTATTTTATTACAGCAGATCATATACGTCGGTCACCGTCAAATGATGATAGGTAAAATCAAATTAGATTATCGTAAAATAAAACGTGTTTCTTATCCTAAAGCAAAAAAACTTAGATTTGTTTATGGTCAAAAATCATTTGAAACATCTTTGCGTTTTATAGATGATTTCAAATTAAAAAAAGCATTACAAAAAACTAGATAATAATATTAAAAGGGACTTTTGTCCCTTTTAATATTTTCTATTTTTAACCTTGTATGAAAAAATATTTGATTCAGCTTTCTATACTCATCACATTTTTATTTTGTTAATTTATCATTTATACTATTTAAATCTTTATACATATTAAACAATAACTTTTTTTAATTTCTTTTCAAATTCACGACGCGGAAACATTACAATCGCTCCACAGCCTAAACATTTAATTTTAATATCAGCACCCATTCTAATAATTTGCCATTGATTCGATTTTTTACATGGATGCGGCTTCTTCATTTCCACAATATCATTTAAATTATAATCCATTTTTTTCTCCGTTCCGTTTATAAAAGGCTTCTAACGTATTTTGCATTAACATTGTTATAGTCATTGGTCCAATTCCCCCTGGAACTGGTGTAATTGCTTTTACCTTATCTTTGACATCATCAAAATCAACATCACCACACAATTTATTATTTTCATCCCGATTAATACCCACATCTAGCACAACTGCACCATCTTTTACATATTCATGATTAAAAAACTTAGCTTTCCCAATTGCAGCAATTAAAACATCTGCTCTAGAACAAACTTTTTTTAAATCTTTTGTTTTACTATGAGCTATAGTTACAGTTGCATCTTTTTGTAAACATAATAAAGACGCAGGTTTTCCAACAATATTACTTCGCCCTACAATAACAACCTCTTTACCTTTTAAATCATAATTAATTTCTTCCAGCAAAACCAACATTCCTTTTGGTGTACAAGGTAATAATGAATGTTGTCCTAAAAATAATTTTGCTACATTTTGAGGATGAAACCCATCCACATCTTTATCAGGATCAATAGTATTTAATATTTTTTCTTCATTGATGTGTTCAGGCAACGGCAACTGTACAAGAATACCATCAACGCTATTATCATTATTTAAACGATTGATTTCTTCTAACAAATTACTTTCACTAAAAGAATCATCATATCTCAGCACTTCTGATTCAATCCCAATATAAGCACATCCACGCTCTTTATTTCTTACATATGTTTGACTAGCCTGATTATCACCTATCAAAATTACAACCAGCTTTGGTAAACGTGAATAATTTTTTTTAATGCTTTCAACTTCTTTTTTTAACTGATCTTTGATTTTTACAGATATTTCCTTACCACTAATAATCATTGATGTATCCTCCTTAAATTATTAAGTTCAATTATACCAAAATATTTACTACATGCAACAACTAGCTGATCCCATCAAGATATAATTTATATTCAGCTAAAATTGTTTCAAGCTGCTTATATGTATCTATTTTTGATAACTCATTTTTTACTCGAGCAGAAGATTTTAATCCTTTTATGTACCAAGGTGCATGCCCGCGCATCTGAAACATCGCAACCTTTTCCGGCTCTATTTCCATTAACTTTTTTGCATGCGCTAAACATTGTATTATTTTTTCCTGATATGTAGGTTCTAAAATTTCTTCACCTGTTTTTAAAGATTCAACTACTTGTTTGATCAACCAGGGATTTCCTAGAGCTGCACGTCCAATCATTACAGCATCAACCTTTGTTTGAGCTAACATTCGTTTTGCATCATCAACACTTTTAATATCACCATTACCAATTACTGGAATTTTTACTGCTGCCTTAACATCACCAATAATTCCCCAATCAGCTTTTCCTTCATACATTTGAGATCTTGTTCTTCCATGAATTGCAATTGCACTAGCACCAGCTTTTTCAATTAGTTTTGCTACCTCCACTGCATTGATATGTTCTTTATCAAAACCACTTCTAATTTTAACAGTTACTGGTTTTGAAACATTATCAACGATCCCTTTAACGATTTCATATATTTTATCTGGATAAAGCAGTAGTTTACTCCCTGCTTCGGCCTTTAACACTTTATTAACTGGACATCCCATATTAATATCAATAATATCACAATTGGAGTGCTGATCGATAAATTTAGCTGCTTTAACCATCGTTTTTACTTCACCGCCAAATAACTGAATACTAACTGGGTGTTCTCCTTCATCTACTTGAAGCATATCGATCGTTTTAGTATTTCCATAACATAATGCTTTATCACTAACCATCTCTGAATACACTAAACCAGCTCCAAAATCCTTAATTATCTTTCGAAAAGCCATATTTGTAATTCCTGCCATTGGTGCCATAACAACCGGATTTTCGATTTCAATATTTCCTATTTTAAACATCAACTCACTCCTCAAAAGTATCTTATCAATTATTTTAAAAAAAAGAAACATAAATGTTTAAAAAAATTTATCCTGTTCATAATATTTACAGATAACTTACACTTCCCCGCTATTTTCCTCCCCGAAATAGACGTAAGTTATCAAGTTAGTTATATTCCTAAATATGTTGGTAAACCAACAAAAAAGAAAGGCTTCCCCCGCCTTTCTTTTTTATTTTTCTTTACAAGTAAGTCCGCCTTTTTCCTGCTCTTTAATTGTTTGTTCTAAAGAAACATAAACAACCTTTTTATCGCTATCTGTAGTAATTAAACCAGCTTTTTTTAATTCATCTAGATCAGCTTTATTATAATCTAGTTCTAAATCAAGAATAACCTTTTTTCCCTCTACGTTATATTTAGCTGATACACCTTTTAACGACTCATAATCAGCATTAGTTAACTTAATTTGTTCTAACCAGTAAGTATCAATTGGCATCTCTTCAGTTATATAATTTGAAAGATCATATACTATATGATTTTTCATTACATCAGTCTTCTCTCCAGTTGCTTCAATTGTAACTGTAGCTGCTATCATTTCATTAATATTCCCCTTACAAACAGTGGTTGTCTTCTTATCACTACCACATCCTGTTAACAGTCCTGCTAACAACATAATACATAATAATTTCTTCATTTGATTTTCCCTCACTTTATTTAATTATAGTATAAGAATAACATAAAACGATAAATAACACTATTAATATTAAATTTTTTCTTTTATCTCTTCCAATTCTATCTCACTAAACTGATATTTAGTATTACAAAACTGACAATTTATTTCACAGCCATGATCTTCATCAATCATTGCCTGCAGCTCATCTTTCCCTACTGTAATTAACGCATTGGCCATTTTTTCTTTTGAGCAATCACATTTAAAAAATAAATCTTGTGTTTCTGTAATTTCAACATCTGCAAATAATAATCTTAATATTTCCTCAGGTTCTTTACCTTCATTGATCAGCTTAGAAATCGGTGGACATTCTTTAACAGCCTTTTCAATATAACTAATATCCTCGTCAGTAGCTTCAGGTAATAATTGAATAATAAATCCTCCCGAAGCTAAAACTTCATTAGTATCATTTACAAGTACACCTACTGATACTACTGATGGTGTTTGCTCACTTACTGCAAAATAATAACTAAAATCATCACCAATCTCACCAGTTTGTAATGGCACTGAACCTGTAAAAGGCTCTTTCAATCCCATGTCTTTTATAACCTGTAATGTTCCTTCATGTCCAACAGCTACTCCTACTGCTAATTTACCTGTATCATTATACGTATAATGAACCTCGGGATTGGCTACAAAACCCTTAATATTGCCATCACCATTAGTTGTACACATCATGGTTCCAATTGGCCCCCCACCATTAATAATAACCGTCATTTTTTCAGCATTCTTATTCATTCTTGCCATCATTAACGTAGCCGACATCATTCTTCCTAATGCAGCAGATGCTGTTGGCCATAAATTATGATTTTTTCTTGCAACATCTACTAAACTAGTTGTTCTACAAGCAAAAACGCGACAATTCTTACTATTAACTAAACCTCTAACTAAATAATCTTTCATACTGCCTCCTTAAAAAAATACTGCAATTGATGATAAAATCATTGGGATTATCATACATAAAACAATAAATAAAATAAATATTTTTCTTCCCTGTTTTTTCATTTTTTCACCTCTAAATATGAAAAAAAGCGGATTCCGCTTTATTTCATATCATCTAACAAATCATCTGCATCATCAAACGAAGATCCTGTACTATTTGAGTCATTCGTATCTGACATATTATCAACAGTACCATCATGACGATCTAACATTTGTCCAGTATTAAACAATGCTTCAATTTGTTCACCTGCCAATGTCTCATATTCTAATAATGCATCGGCAATAATAACCAGTTTATCTTTATTGGCTTCAATAATTTCTTTTGCTTTAGCATAACATTCATCGATAATCTTACGCACCTGAACATCTATTTCATAAGCTATCTGTCCAGAATGAGAATTACTATGCTGTGTATAATCACGACCTAAAAAAACATTTCCCTGTTCTGAGTCATATTTAATCGGTCCTAACTCTGACATTCCTAATTCAGTAACCATCATTCTTGCAATTCTCGTTGCCTGTTCAATATCATTATGAGCTCCAGAACTTACATCTCCAAAAAATATTTCTTCTGCAACACGTCCACCCATATATCCAGCAATATTAGCTTCTAATTGAGTTTTTGTCTGAAAATATGTTTCTTCCTTTGGTGTCATTAAGTTATACCCACCGGCTTGTCCACGTGGTACGATCGTAACTTTCTGTACCTTGTTTGCAGCCTCTAGTGTTAAACCTAAAACCGCATGTCCAGCTTCATGGTAAGCAACTAAACGACGTTCTTTTTCACTATATTTACGTGATTTCTTAGCTGGTCCACCCATAACACGATCTACTGCCTCATCAATATCAGCCATTGAAATAACCTTATGATCTTCACGAACTGCTAACAAAGCAGCTTCATTCAATACATTTTCTAACTCTGCCCCAGAAAAACCTGGAGTTCTTTGTGCAATATTATTGAAATCAACATCAGGAGCAAACTTCTTATTACGAGCATGTACTTTTAAAATTTCTGTACGTGCATTTTTATCAGGATTTGCAACTTGAATTTGTCTATCAAAACGTCCTGGACGCAACAATGCAGGATCTAAAACATCTGCACGGTTTGTTGCTGCTAAAATAATAATTCCTTCATTACCACTAAATCCATCCATTTCAACTAACAGCTGATTAAGGGTTTGTTCACGTTCATCATGACCTCCACCCATACCAGTACCTCTTTGACGTCCAACCGCATCAATTTCATCAATAAAGATAATACATGGAGCTGTTTGTTTTGCTTTTTTGAACATATCACGAACACGTCCTGCCCCAACTCCGACAAACATTTCTACGAACTCAGAACCTGAAATAGAATAATATGGTACGCTAGCCTCACCTGAAACAGCTCTTGCAAGTAATGTCTTACCAGTTCCTGGTGGCCCTACAAGCAATACTCCTTTTGGGATACGAGCTCCCATCTGAGCAAATTTTTTTGGATTCTTTAAAAAAGCAACCAGCTCTTTTAATTCCTCTTTTTCTTCATCAGCACCTGCTACGTCAGAAAATCTTGTCTTCTGATTTTTTTCCAGCTTAGCTCTGGAATTACCAAAGTCGAAAGCCTTAGCATTGCCACCACCTTGAGACATCATTCTAAAAATAAAGAACATTCCTCCAAGCAGCAGTACATAAGGTAATATGTTAGCGATTATCCGCATGAACATACCACGGTCATTAGCATCTACAATTGTAGTTTCAATTCCTTTTTCATTTAATAATCCTGTTAATGACTGCATCTCAGCTTCAGTATTAGGAATAGTTGTAGTAAATTCAACTACTGTAGACTTACCATCTTCTTTCTTTGTATACTTCCCTGAAACATCAACAACTAAAGATGAAGGAACTATCTCAACCTCCTTGATCTTTTCATCTTGAACCACTTCCACAAACTCACTATACTTAATTTCTTTACCATTACTTTGATTCATAAAGGTAACAAGTCCCCCAATTAAGACTAGTACTAGCAGCCAGGGAAGAATTGATTTTAATAATCCATTCTTACTATTCATAAACTCTCCTTACTTATAACACTCTTCTTTTAAAATACCAACGTATGGCAATTGACGGTACTTTTCATTAAAATCTAATCCATATCCAACAACAAAAGCATTAGGAATTTTAAATCCAACATAATCGGCTTTCATGTCGATGACCCGTCCTTCCTCTTTATCCAGCATTGTAACAATTTTAACACTGCCTGCTTTACGCTTTAAAAGCATATCCTTGACATTAAACAATGTTTTACCAGTATCAAGAATATCTTCAACAATTAAAATATTTTTACCTGTTACATCTTCCTTTAAATCCTGCTTAATTACAAGT
>JAETPY010000046.1 GCA_021770925.1 Erysipelotrichaceae bacterium
TGCTGGCGTGTTAAAAATATGCATTAATAGGTATAATAGGATTGTTTTGGGATATAATATAAAAAGATAATTGCTTTTAAAAATACTTAATGATAAAATAATATATATAAAAGGGAGTAGTTAGCCATTGAGGTTTACGAGTCGTCAACTCGATAGGTATATCCGGATCGTAATTAAACAACGAGACTTTTATTGTATGCAAATACGATAGGAGTCTCGTTTTTGCATAAATGATAATAAAAAGGAGAGATGAAAATGTTTTATAATCAACAGCTACAAGAATTGACTCAAAAATTTTCAACAGATTTAAAAAATGGTTTAACAGATAAGCAGGTTAAAGAAAATCTTGAAAAATATGGACCAAACGAGTTAAAAAAGACTCAGAAGCAACCACTTTTACTCAGATTCATTTTACAGTTTAAAGATGCTTTAACAATCATCTTAATTATTGCAGCTATTGTCAGTATTATTGTTGAACCATCAGAATGGATTGATAGTGTTATTATCATTGTAGTAGTTATCATTAATGCTATTTTAGGATTAGTTCAGGAAAATAATGCTCAACGAGCTCTTGACGCATTAGAAAAGATGGCAAGTCCTAAAGCTAAAGTAATTCGTAACGGAAATACAATCACTGTTGATACTAGTGAAGTTGTTCCTGGAGATTTATTAGTATTAGAAGCTGGTGATAATATTGCTAGTGATGGTCGTTTAATCGAAGCTTTTAATTTAAAAGTTGATGAAAGTGCTCTTACTGGTGAAAGTGTACCAGTTGAAAAGACAAGTGAATTGGTTAATAAAGAAGAGGTTCCTTTAGCAGAACGTAATAATATGGTTTATGCTTCTTGCAATGTTACTTATGGGCGAGGTGTAGCATTAGTTACAACGACTGGTGAAAATAATGAGGTTGGCAAAATTGCCACAATGCTGCAACAGACTAAAAGTCAAAATACTCCTCTTCAAGACCAGCTGGATCAAATTGGAAAAAGTATTGGTGTTTTATGTATTATAATTTGTATTGTTGTTTTCTTTATGGAAGTATTATCGGGGTTAACTGTTTTAGAGGCCTTTAAAACAGCTGTTGCACTAGCAGTAGCTGCCATTCCTGAAGGTTTAGCAACAGTTGTTACAGTGGTTCTAGCTTTAAGTGTGCAAAGAATGGTTAAAAAAAATGCGATTGTAAAGAGTTTACCAGCGGTGGAAACATTAGGCAGCACATCGATTGTCTGCTCAGATAAAACAGGAACTTTAACTCAAAATAAGATGACTGTTGTAAAAACATATCGTTATAAACATCAAATTGAACCAATTGAAACATGTAGTAAAGAAACAAATGAATTATTAAATTATTTTACTTTATGTAGTGATGGAAGTATAAGTAATGCAGCAGGTAAAGAAATATTAGTAGGCGATCCTACAGAGACCGCTTTAGTAAAAGCAAGTTTAGAAAAAGGTTTTACGAAAAAATCCTTAGCAAAGGATTATCCAAGATTTAATGAATTGGCATTTGACTCTGATCGTAAAATGATGACGGTTTTTGTAAAACATGAAGGAAAAATTCTCTCAATTACTAAAGGGGGACCAGATGTTATCTTTAGTCGCTGTAAAGATCTTGATTTAGAAGAAGTTACTAAAGTTAATGAGGCAATGTCTAATGATGCGCTTCGTGTGCTAGCTTTAGGAATTCGTTATTGGCAAGAAGAACCAGGTGAAATTACTAGTGAGCTAGTTGAAAATAATTTAACCTTTGTAGGAATGGTAGGAATGATTGATCCTCCTCGTGAAGAAGCTAAACAGGCTATAGCTGAGGCTAAAAAGGCTGGAGTTAGAACAATCATGATTACTGGAGATCATGTAATTACAGCAAGCGCAATTGCTCGAAGTTTGGGAATTTTAGAGCCAAATCAAAAGGCTATCATGGGTAGTGAATTAGAAAAAATGTCTGATGAACAATTAGCTGATCACATTGAAGAATATTCAGTATATGCCAGGGTTGCTCCAGAACATAAAGTTAGAATTGTTAAAGCATGGAAATCTAAGGGGAAAATTGTTGCTATGACAGGTGATGGAGTCAATGATTCACCAGCCTTAAAAACAGCTGATATTGGTTGTGCGATGGGAATTACTGGTACTGATGTTGCTAAAGGGGCAGCTAGTATGATTTTAACAGATGATAATTTTGCTACTATTATTACTTCGATTAAAGAAGGACGCGGGATATTTGATAATATTAAAAAGGATGTTCAGTTTTTATTATCGAGTAATATTGGTGAAGTAATTACTATTTTTGGTGCTTCTGTTGTTTCATTGATTACACCATTTGATTTTGGAGTACCACTATTACCAATTCATCTATTATGGGTCAATTTAATTACTGATAGTTTACCTGCTTTCGCATTAGGAATGGAGCCAACAGAACCTGATGTGATGGAACGTAAACCACGTAAAAAAGACGAAAGCTTCTTTTCTGGCGGGTTTGGTTTTACAATTGCCTGGCAAGGTGCAATGATTGGAATTTTAACATTAATCGCCTATGCAATAGGTAATCAAATAGATCATTTAACAGGGATGACAATGGCATTTATTACTTTATGCGGCTGTCAGTTAGTTCATTCATTTAATGTTAAATCTCATCATTCAATTTTAAATAAACGATTATTTAATAATGTTTATTTATGGGGAGCTTTAGCTGCAGGATTATTTTTACAAATCGTTATTATGACAATTCCAGAATTAGCATTCATTTTTAAACTGCAAAGGTTAAATCTTATCCAATGGTTAATTTGTATTGGCTTATGTTTATTGACAACAATTATTTGTGAAATTGTTAAATTATTTCATAAAAATAAATGAAATTGATTTTTAGACTTTGATAAATAAGGGCGTTCTAATATGATAAAAAAGATTTTTATCATATTGGAAGTCCTTTTATATTACTTTAGAATTATATAAGTATAATATATAAAAATATGTTATTATTTTGTAAAAAATGTAAAATAAGTGACAATTGTCACTTCAAAAATTAATATAAAAAGATATATAATTTATTTACAATTAGAGATTACATTTAATGGCGCTAAGAAATGTAGAGTTTTGTTGTAAAAAAGGAAAGAAGAAAAAGTAATTAGACAGAGCTTAATTTGGTTTGTAATTAATAAAAAAACTTTGTCAATTACTGAGTAAAATGGAGGAAAATATGAGAAAATTATTTAAAATATTAGTAGTTTGTTTGATGGTATTTGGGATGGCTTTGTCTTCTTCTGTTAGTGCTGAAGAAACAAATCCAGAATATCGTTTACAATATCATTTTTCTAATGAAAAAGGATGGAGTAATGATCCTAATGGAATGGTTTATTATAAAGGACAATGGCATTTATTTTTTCAATACTATCCAGATGGTGTAAATCATGGTCCAATGAGTTGGGGACATGCTGTAAGCAATGATTTGGTAAATTGGACAGAATATGATATTCCAGATGTTTTTAATGCAAGTTTATATCCATCAGAAAATGGTACAAGAAGGCATTTTTCTGGAAGTGTTGTTTGGGATAAAAACAACTCATCAGGCTATTTTGATGGTGTTGAAGATGGTGGTCTTATTGCTGTATGGACTATTGCTGGTCGACCAAGTGGAATGAGCGGTGGAGGAAGCCAGAGACAGGCAATTGCTTATAGTACAGATGGTTTTAACTGGACTGAGCCAGATTTAAAAATAGAAAGAAAATATACTAATTCTAATGGCGAAACATTAGATTTAACTGATATTCAAAAAGAGTATTATAAAAATGTCATATTAGCTGAATATAATGTATTAAGAGCAGATGGGGAAAACTTAGTATCTGATGATCCATTAAGTAAAGCGGATTTTAGAGATCCAAAAGTATTTTGGCATGAAGAAAGTAATCAATGGATCATGGCAGTAGCAGGGGGACCTTTGAGACTATATTCATCGAAAGATTTAAAAACATGGAAAGCAGAAGCTATGCAGGCTGATATTATCACTGAATGTCCAGAAATTTATTATCTACCTGTTGAAGGAACAAATGAACATAAATATGTATTAAGTGAAGGTGGACGCTGGTATCAAATTGGTGATTTACAAGAAGTAAATGGAAAATGGACATTTGTTGCTGATACTGGTGCTGATGGAACAGCAGCTCGTTATGAAATGAACTATGCGCCTGATGCTTATGCGGCTCAAAGCTATCATAATTGGGATGGTAGAACAGTAATGGTTCAATGGATGAGTAACTGGTCTTATGCTGATAATTCAAGAGTAGATAGTGTTATTTTAGAGGGGTTAAGAAAAGTATTAGGTGAAGAACATAACGGACAATTTACCTTAAATGCAGAACTTACTTTAGTAAATACTCCTTATGGATTAAGGATGGCTCAAAAGCCGGTTGCTGAATATAATGGGTATAAAAATGCACAATTTAATTTTGAAAATGTTACTATAGATGATCAAAATAATGTATTAGAAGGATTAAAAAGTCAACAATTCCAGATGGATGTTGAATTTGAAGTAGAAAAGGGTACAAAAGCAGTTGAAATTGAAGTGTTAAAAAACGAAAATTATGAAACAAAAGTTATTTATAATGTAGAATCTCAAACATTGACAGTGGATCGTTCTAATTCTATGTCAGCTGAAAAAGCACCAGCTGATCATATGCAAAATGGTACTTGGTTTAAATTTTTATATCCTTATTCAGCACCAGTTCCAATGAAAGATGGAAAAGTGTCTTTACATATTTTTGTCGATAATTATTCAATTGAAGTATATGCAAATGATTATACAACAGTATTGACTGAATTAGTATTTCCTGAAAAAGATGCTTTAAATATGCGTATTGGTACAATTGGAACAGCTGTTAAAGCAAATATAAATTTTGCTACAATGGATAGTTATAGAGAAAATAATATCGATTTAAGAAGTATCAGTACAGCATTAGAAAATGCAAAAAATTATTTAAATTTGGAAAATGATTATACAGCAGAAAGTTTTGCAACATTAAAAGATGCTTATGATGAAGCTTTTGCAGAAGTATTTAGTAGTGCAGCTACTGATGAATCAATAAATAAAAATGAAGTAGCTTTAATTACTGCTATTAATGGTTTAACAAAAAAAGCTGATGATTCGTCAACAGTTCCTGGTGAAAATAATCAGCCTAATTCAAATCCAGGTTCAACAAACAATGGCGGTATCGTAGTTGAAAAAAATAAACCTGTTAAAACAGGCGATGATGTAAATGTTCTTTTATATAGTGGTATGGTGATTTTTACAATATCAATTATTTTAAAGGAATTGAAAAAAAGAATAATAAAAAATTAATATAAATTTTATAATTTAAATGTAGAAAGTATAGAGATTTGTAAAGACAGCTATACCAATGGTATTAAGTTAGTGAATAACTGTAAGTCATTAAATTAAGAAAAGGTGTTTGGCAAAACTAAGACAATCATCTTTTCTACTATATTTAAATTAAAGTTTAAAAACAGTGAGTTTAGACGTATTCAAAAAGAACTATTAAATAGCTCAAAAAAATTTTTGTTGTTATTCTAAAATTAAGTGCCATAATAAATCATGTTAGGACATTCTATAATATAGAGATCTACATGATTTGGGTTTTATAGCACGTTTGAAAGATTTTTCTGGTCATTGCAGGGCCAGAAATTTTTTTCTTTCAATTTGTTTCCTAGATAAAGTCTTATATTGGTTACTGCGTTATTAAAATTTATTTTGTAATAATTATCTTTCTTTTTTTAAATCAATATTTCATAATGTATCCAGATAATTTGTTTTCCTTTATATTCAACATCATTGAATATATCACTATTGCTCTTGTTTTTGAATTTATATTTATTTTTTCTAGTGCTTCAGACCAACCAAACTCACTTTGAGTAATGCATTTAAAATATGCAGTTGCACTGTGTTGGCTACAATTGTGTAATAAGTAAAATCATCTGATTAACTGTTTTGATTGTTTTTCGGACATATGAATCGGCTGTGAATAATTAGCAGTGAAATTGCGATAGTAGAAAAGCTTAGAAGGTTCATGTATAATCTTTATAATGTTTTTTCGGAATTCTAAATATAAAATAGCTGTTCAATAATAGTGGCTGAAAATAGAAAAGGAACGTTATTTCAGGCGTTCCATAGTCTGTAGTGTATTGAATTTTTATATTGATGTCTTATCTATTATAATCTCAAATCATGATTATTTAACATCAATATTATAATAACTGCTCCTGTTTCACGGAAAAGCCATTATCTTTGTACTTTTACTACTTGTGTTCCTGTAACCAGCGCATGGCCACATAAGCATAAATTGATGCACCTAACGGCAAAACATCTTCATCGAATTTTACTTTTGGATGATGCTGTGGATAACTATATCCGTCCTTCGGATTTCCAGCTGCCATTGTTAGCATAATTGTTGGAATCTCATGGCTTACATAAGCGAAATCTTCTGATCCTGAACTTTTTGAATCTTTTCCTTTTGACATCTTAGCAAGCTGTCCTGCTGAAAAAACCATTTTTGAATCATTCAATTCCTGGATATATTTTAATGTACAAGTAGAAAGCTCAGCATCATTTACTAATGTTGGGCAACCACTTCCAAATTCCACAACTGCTTGTGCACGAAATGCTTTTGCTATATGAGACACAATTTCTGTTATTCTGGTTTTAATCTGATTTCGCACTTCTTCATCATAAGTGCGAATTGTTCCAGATAATTCTGCAATATCTGGAATCGCATTTCCTGCTTTTCCTGCATGAATGGTTCCAATCGTAAGAACCGCTTCGTCCATCAAAGATAACTCTCGTGCATGTATTTCCTGCAATGCAATTACTACGTGAGCTGCAACATTGATGGGGTCTACACCATTATTTGGCATGGAACCATGGCATCCTTTTCCTTGAATTTTAATAGTGAAATAATCTGCTGCTGGAGCACTGACACCACCATCGCATACAATAACTGTACCGTTTGGAAACGACATACCAGATACTACATGGATCATCATCCCAGCATTAACATCTGGATTCTTTAAAAGACCTGCATCAATCATATCTTTTGAACCCTCGAAGATTTCTTCTGCTGGTTGAAACATTAGTTTTACGGTTCCTTCTAGCTCTTCTTCGTGTTTTTTCAGGATTCTTGCAGCTTCTAAAAGCATTGTAGTATGCATATCGTGTCCACAAGCATGCATATTACCATTCTTTGAAGGATAGTCAATCTCTGCTTCTTCTTGAATAGGTAAGGCATCCATGTCTCCACGGATTAAAAATACCTTTCCTGGTTTTTTTCCTCCAGCAATGGCAATCACTCCAGCTTTTCCACAAGATATAGGGGTATATCCCATCGCCTCTAATTGTTGTCTGACATAAGCTTTTGTCTCACTTAAATCAAACCCAGTTTCTGGATGTGTGTGAAGGAAACGACGATCTGAAATCATTTTTTCCTTATCTTTTAATACTTCTTGTAGAATTTTTTTTGCTACCATAAAAATACCTCCTTGTATAATATGTATAGAAGTTTGAATTAAGAATTTCTCTTTTTAAGATAATAGTTTCGTTTTGAATCAAGATTTTATTCATATCTCTTGCGGTCATCTTGTTATGTTCCGCTTCTAAAAGACTTGATCCTCTGTTCAAGATGTGACTTTATATCCGAATGAGTTTGTTGCAGCCGTGTTTCTCACTTGTCTCCGTATTTGCGAGGTTGCGTTTGTCTTGATTTAGAGGTGCAATTCAAAACCATTTACATACTTTAGAAAGAAGGTTATCGTTTTATGAAAAATTACAATTACAATCTTTATATTGGTATTGATGTCTCTAAAGGCAAGGCTGATGCTGCTATTCTTGCTATTCCTGAACTAAGATCAGTCAAACCTCATTTCCTTAGAAAAAAATTATCTTTTAGATTTATTAGATCTGAAGTTCTTCAGTTCTTGGATACTGTTAAAAAATATTCCATTGATCAATATTGTCTTCATGCTTATTTTGCTTTGGAAGTTACGTATATATTCTATTAATGTCTATAACTTTATTAAAGAAAACTGCATTGATGATGAAGAAATCCATCAGCTTAATACTGATTTCGTCAATAAATGGAGAGAAAGTCATAATATATCCAAATCTGATCCTTTTGATGCTTAAACTATCAGCACCATTATCGGTACTAATGACAAGGTCAAATATGTCTCAGATTCTATTTTTGAAAAGTTATTTTTAGTGTACCCAAAAATTCACTAAACATATTAAAGAACATTGAATTGTTTCTTTAAATCAGGACAAACACTATTAATATCTTTTTTTAAATTAATTATTGACATTTAATACTTTATTTTATCAGCTTAAAAAACAAAAATTCACTAAAGAGTTAGAAAAGGATATTGCCTCAATCAAGAATACAATATCCAATCTTTATAGTTTTAAATTTGTTGAAGATAACAACAAATACAAATTACATAAACATATTTTATATGGAAAAAGTAACTTAGTCAATCTATTTAGAATAGTGTTATTTACTATTCTTTATGAATAATATTTAATTTTAATTGGTTTACTTATTTCATAAGAAAAACAGCACTGTTGTTTATTAATACCATAGAATAATGCTGGTGAAAATGGAAATAATTTTTTAACCTAAAGATTAAAGGAGTTGAAAAATGATTAATGATTGAACCATATACCATAAAGCTGTTACGAGAATGTGATGCTGATATTAAAATGGGTGTTGCATTTATTGATGAGGTTTTGGATTATGTATATGATGAGATATTTTAAAAATATCTTTCAGATTGTAAAGATGAACACGACAAGTTAAAAGAAGAAATACAGATTTTTTTAGATAAATATCATAGTGAAGGAAAAGAGCTTAATTTAATGGCAAAAAGCATGTCATGGATAAAAACAAACATGAAACTAGTTATGGATGAATTAGATGAAACTATTGCTGATTTGATGACAGATGGCTGTAATATGGGGGAAAATCCCTTAATAAATATTTAAATTAGTATAAAGCAGCTGACAAGAAAACTAAAAACATTGTAAAATGGCAGATAAATCTTGAAGAAAAACTTGTTATTGATATTCATTGTTTTTTCTAAGTATAAAACAAAACAATCATTGAAATTAAACTTCTCTTATAACGAGGTAATCAATGATTGTTTTTGTTCTTTGTTAATTTAAAAGATAGATGAAATAGTTTAAGTAGCCTGCAAAAGTTACCCATAACAGATATGGCAATATCAGATACCCAGCTGGTTTTGATATTTGATAGAACAAAGAGGCAGTTTTAAAAATCAGCAGCCACAATATTATAAGCCAAATAAATGCAAGCAAATATAGTTCTAGATTGAAAAAGATAATTGACCATAAAAAATTAAAAATAAGCTGAATACAGTATACAGTTAAGGCCATGCGATTTTCCTTGTTGGAGACAAAGACTAAATATGATGCAATTCCCATAAGGATATACAATATCGTCCAAACTATTGGAAACAGCCAGGCTGGTGGGGCTAAAAGTGGTTTGTTGATTGAATTGAAGGTTTCCATACTGTTTTGAATCAGAAGTGCAGACAAACTACCAACAGCAAGTGGTATAGCAATGCAGATTATTAGTTTTTTCCATTGAATTTTCAAGAGATCACCTCTTACTACTGTTATGATTTGATTTGTATTATTATGCTAACTTTTAATTAAACTTCTATCACTATAAATGAAATAGAAGTTTGAAGAGCCATTTTATTTGTATTAGTTAAATCAAGAATGTAAAGTGTTTTAAAAAATGCTGGATAATTTTTTTGGGAAAGAAGGGTAAAAAACGGTTAGACAATTGTATTGTTGAATTGAAAACATTTATGGATTATTTAAAGAAAATAAATATTAGAATTGAAATAGATTTATCTTTAATGATGCATAAAGATTTGTGAATGAATATAATTGGAAAAATATTATATTAACAAGTTTTTCTGGATTTAGTGAAAAAGATTGTGATTGTATAACATATATTAAAGGTAGTTTTATGGTCATTAAATCAAACTGTTTTATTATTGTTTGAAAGAGTTCTTTTTCTTCATGCTATATAGTGATAAGATTATAGTAGGAGAAATGATTATGAAAATAAATATTATTAAAAAGAAGGCTGGAAGTTTAAAAGATTTAGGAAAAGAAATGATTGAAGTGCCAAAGGTTTCAACATTGAAAGAACTATTAATAGCAATATTTTATAATGAATATAATCATCTTTATAATAACCAGATGAAAGTCTTAACTGAAAAAGATATTAAAGATTTGGCACAATTAGGAAAAGTATCATTTTCAAGTTTATATAATATAAATAAAAAAGACTTAGATGATTTAATTGAAATTATGTTTCAAGATTTTACAGATGGGCTTTACAAAGTATTTATTAATGGTCAAGAATATGAAAATTTGAATGAGCATATTCAAATTAAAAATGATGATGAAATTGTTTTTATCCGTTTTGTCATGTTGGCAGGGAGGTTATGGTAATGGAGAGAAAAGATATAATAGAGCAGTTAAGACAATATAATCAAACATTACCGTTATTTTGTACTCATTTAGAAAAACAATTTATTAAATCAGTTCAGCAGGATTATTTTTATGGCTTTTATTTTAAAGATGTCCATATTTTAAATGATGTTGAAAATTTTTTGAAAGAACAGAGATATTTTAAAGGTCTATTACCTAAACATTATGAAAAATTATGCCATTATTTAAGACATATGCATGAATGGACATGTAATAATCAAATCATAAGAATGGATGTTAGAAGTAAAAAAATTTCTGATTATCAAAATAAAATAATTAAAGCAATTGGTTCTTTTTATGTGTTTTATGGTACAGATATGACAATGAAGGAATTGATTTATGGTCAATATCGTCAACTTTATAATTGGATGGATTTTTCAAGTGTTATTGCTGAACGTTTATTAAGTGAAGATCAGGATGTTATTCAATATTGTAAAGATGTTTTAACAAGTGATAATAATACTGCAGTTTTATCAAGAGATGTAATTATTGCAATTGAACAAAGTCATCATCAAGAATTACAGGATTTATTAACTCAGCTTTTTTTAGCAGCTAGATTACAAGAGGGATTGAGGCAAAGTGTTATAGAAACAGTTGATGAAAATAATCTTGACTATTTTTTAAAGATGATTGATGTAATTGTTCAAAATGATCTTTTAAGATATTCATCAGTTCAAAGAGGTGTTTTGACTTGGATTGGAATTGGTTATGAAATTGTAAAGGAAAAAGATATTCGTTATATTTTTGAACATCTTCAAAATTATTTTCATTATGAAAACTATCGACAGCAGGCATTACAAAGTGAAAATCCTTTAGACATTTATTTAGCGTTATATTGTAAAGGTGTTTATGATGTCAATCAGGCAATAGATGAGGCACTGATTTTATTAAAGAGTTCTAAGCGTCATATCGTTGCTTGTGCTTTGATTTATTTAAAATTGACGAATTGTCCTTATTTACATTTGATGTTGCCTTATTTAAATGATTATCATCATGATCAATGGATCATGGCTCTTTTTATCAGTGAATGCTGTGGTTATGATTATCAAAAAGCAGTTTTAACGAAGGATGAATCAGCACTTATTTTTAATGAAATAGAAACTTTTGTTAAAGGTATGAAAAGTCAACAAACATATGCCTCACAAGGGTTTGAATGGTTTTCAATAACATTATATAAATCAAGTATCTGTTATCATCTTTATGATATAATTAAAGCTTATCCGCAAAAAGAATTTATTGAAAGATATTTGCCGTATGTTGCTGGTAATCTTCATGATAAAAGATTAAAACAATTTATGGAAGAATGGTTTCCTTTATTAGATGAAAATAAGAAAAAGGTTTTTATGTTAAAAGAAATTATTTCTAATAATGATGAATTAGGGAATTATATTGAAAAAGAGTATGTAAAAATGAATCTTTCTTTTCAAGATATCATAGATCTTGAAAATCGTTTAAAAACAAAAAAAGCCCAAGCCCGTTGTCATATTGTAAACGTTCTTGCAAAACAAAATAAAGATCAAATTCGACAAAGTTATCAGCGTTTGTCTAAATCATCAAATAAAGTGATCCAAGAATCAGCGCTTGAATTACAACAAAAGGTTCCGCACTATTTTCAGGATGTTAAAATCAATTCTGTAAAAATTCAAGGAAAGAATGAGGGGTTTGGGTTATATCAGCCTTATCAGTCTTATTTGCTGCCATATCATTCAAGAATAAAAACAATCAAAAAAGGTTTGATTATAAAAAAAGAAGAGATTGATTTCTCAACTCTATTACCATGGAATAAACAGCAGGTTCTTGAATACTTAAAAAAATGGGATCAAAGAATTATTTTGCACCAAAACGATGAATATTATAATGGATATGAATATAGACAATTAAAATCAAACTATTTTTATCCTCTTAATTATCAAGAGCACTCACTAAAGGCTTTGCCTTTATATAAGTTATGGACTGATTATTTTCAACAAGATCAATTAAATAGTGATATTGTTTTTGAGCTTCGTTTATTAATAGAAGGAATTGAATTCGACAAACTCCTGAATTTAAAAACCCCATTATTTACCCTCTATCAAAGTGATATTCAATCACTACAATACTATCAGCATATTACAAAATTAATCTCATATTATTTTTATGAATATGAAAATACAAGTGATTATCGTGATAAAGCTTTTATGCTTTTAGAAATAATTAATAAGTATTGCAAATATTATCAGTATAAAAGAAGTCTTTATAATAACCAGTATGAAATCGTAAGTTTAAGTAACTTGTTTCCATTTTTAATTAATCAATTACATTTAGAAAAAGCTAATGATCAGCAATTTAAAGAGTATTTTCCTATGATGATGCATTGTTATGAAAACTTTAATCTAAAGTGTAAACAAGATACTCAGTATAAATTTACTCTTTCACCAATGTTTTTAGCTCGAGCAGCTTTATTAGGAATTATTAGTCAAGAAGCTTTTTATGAAGGTATTCTTGACAGTCATAATAATAGTAGTAGGTATACTAATGATCAGCATCAGCTTTTGGCAGCTTATCGAGATGCCTATTTTGAAGGAACAGGTGTTTGGAAAAAACCACAGTTTGATTTAGAACATTATCATCATAATAAGTTAAATGATAATATTGAGGTTTTTTCTTATTTAAGAAAAAAACTTGATTTAATAGCAGACCATTTAATTTCTATGGAAAAGGCACGGTTAAATGAAAAAACAGCTGTTACAGCTTATGTTGAAAATCTATATATAGTTAATGGTGTTAAATATCTTATTGATGCCCTGCATGTTTTAGATCATGAATCTTTAAAAAGACAGCGTTATGGTGATGATCGAAATGTTGTTTTTACTGATTTAATTCGTCATTGTTATCCTTTATCAAGTGATGATCCCCAAACTTTAAAAAATGAAAATTTTAAAGAAGAAAGATTAGTTGAAGTGGCAATGTTAGCTCCACAGTGGATAGATTTTATCAATCGTGTTTTAAATTGGAAAGGCTTTAAAGAAGCATGTTATTATTTTATTGCTCATATGAAACAATATGATTATCAGCAAAAGAAAGCTCAGATTGCTCATTATACGCAAATAGATCCTCAAGATTTAAATGATGGAGCATTTGATATGGAGTGGTGTCAAAATGTTTATCAGCTTTTAGGTGAAAAAAGATTTCAAATGTTGTATAATGCATCAAAATATTTATGTGAAAATTCTTTTCATAGTCGGGCTCGTAAATATGCAGATGCCTGTTTAAAGAAAATAGATTTAGAAACATTATACTTGCAAATACAGCAAAAACGTAATAAAGATGCTTTAAACGCTTATTGTATTTACCCTTTAAAAGATGATCAGGATCTACTAGAGCGTTATTTAGCGATTCAGCAGTTTTTAAAAGAATCTAAACAGTTTGGCTCTCAAAGACAGGCTAGTGAAAAAAGAGCTTGTGAAATTGCTATGATGAATTTGGCTAAGAATTCACGTTTTAAAACTGTCACAAGATTATCTTGGATGATGGAAACTGAAATGTTTAAACAATATGAATATGTTTTACAACCCCAACAAATCGATGAAATTCAATTATGGATTGAAATAGATGAACAAGGGTGTAATGAAATAAAAGTTTTAAAAAATAATCGAAAACAAAAGTCTATTCCTGCTAAATTAAAAAATAATAGTTATGTGCTTGAAATCAAAGATATTCATAAAAAATGGAATGAACAATATCAGCGTTCTCGAAAAATGTTAGAACAGTCTATGGAAGAAAGAACTGTTTTCATGATTGACGAAATTCATACGATCATGAATAATCCAATCGTAGCACCAATGCTTTCTAAACTTGTTTTGATTTCTGATGAAAATTTAGGTTTTTATGATCAAGGATATTTAAAAGGAATCGATCATTGTGAAAAATTAGGTAACTATGTACGAATCATTCATCCTTATGATCTATATAAACGTCAGTGCTGGCACGAATATCAAACGTATATTTATGAACAGCAAATCATTCAGCCCTTTAAACAGGTTTTTAGAGAACTTTATCTTAAGTTGGATGATGAAAAAGATCAATCATCATCTAAACGTTATACAGGATATCAAATTCAACCTAAAAAAGCAGCAGCTGCACTAAAATCAAGAAAGTGGAATGTGAGTTATGAAAATGGTTTAGAAAAAATCTATTATCAAGATCAGCTGATTGTAAATCTTTATGCTCAGACTGACTGGTTTTCACCTAGTGATATTGAAGCACCATGTATTGATTATGTTCAATTTTATGACAAGAAAAATAATCAGCCTATGAAGATCTGTGATATTGATGATATTGTTTTTTCGGAAACAATGCGCGATGTTGATTTGGCTGTAAGTACTGCCTATGTTGGTGGTGTTGATCCTATTACATCATTTTCTACAATGGAATTGCGCAAAACAATTGTTGAGTATACATCTCAATTGATGAAATTAAATAATGTTGAGGTTAAAGATCATTTTGCATGCATTCAAGGAAGATTAAATAATTATAGTGTTCATTTAGGGAGTGGAATAGTTCATCAAGATGGTGGAGCAGTAATTAGAATTATTTCTGTGTGGAGTGGAAAACGTGGCAAAGTTTATTTACCGTTTTTAGATGAAGATCCTAAAACAGTTCAAATCATTTCTGAAGTTGTTTTATTTGCTCAAGATGATAAAATTAAAGATCCCTCAATTTTACAACAAATTCAAACAAGAAAAGAGTATTCTTAGTAAGTCTAATGTCATCAATGGATAGGTTGCACTAAATTGGACAGTTAAGAGGAGAATTATTACAATCAAAACGAAAGTGAGGTAATCCAAACATGAAAAGATAAAGAAAGAGTTATGCAGATGAATTTAAAAAATAGAAGGTGGAATTATATAACAGCAGTAAACCAAGAGCTGAACTGATTCGCAAATATGGCTTACTCCCTTGATACTTAACTCATGGATCAATAAATATAATTCTACTGGTTCGTTTAAAATCGAAGATAATCGCAGTGATGAAGTGTTAAACCGCATTTTTAACACACTAAATAATAAAATAAAACTGCAAAATAAAATAATAAACAGATGGAAGGACAATGTCATTAAGTTAAGCATTTGATGACTATCGAGGTGTACATGAAGATGTACCCTCTTTTCATACTGTATTCAAAAAGGCACCTGCTAATTTTCTTGTGTCCGTCAGAGTCCTATCAAGACTGTTCAAAGGAAAGTTTATTGATTCAATAAAGAAACTCAAACTTTATGATTCTCATAACAGACTTATTGATTTCCAGGTTGAACCTTACAAGTCATTAATTGACGAGCTTTATTCAAAAGAATGGGTAGTCTATTCAAAGAAGCCATTTGGAAATAATCAGGCAGTTCTTAACTATATTGGCAGATATTCTCACAGAGTTGCCATATCTAATTCTAGAATTCTGAATTATGATCATATTCATCATACGGTTACATTCAGATATAAGGACTACAGGGATGATTCCAAACAAAAAGAGATGACTCTTGATGCATGCGAATTCCTAAGAAGATTTATGCAACACATACTGCCATCTCGTTTCATCAAGATTCGACATTATGGTTTCATGTCCAATAGTAGCCGTAAGGCCAAGATTCCATTATGCCGAACATTACTGAATCAGACCCCACCACGAGCTAATCCAGCCAGCAGTGACCTGAAGTTTCCCGACTTTTGCACCTGCCCAAAATGCAAAGGAAAGTTTGTGCTAGTATCGAGAAAGATTGCCTCAAACTCAATCTTGTCCAATAACTCATCATAAATTATGACTCAACAGAATATTGCTTTCTTTTGGGGAGGGGGCCACCATGCCTATCTTACCATTAAATGCTCACAAGAATAACAGTAATTACTAAAATAATATAAATTTTCGTATCAAAAAAGTAATCTGTGCAAAGAAAAGCCATCATAAGAATTACATACGTTTTAGTACAATGAAACTTAATTTAAATTTTTTTACTGGATTATATTTTTATCCAATGTTGGATAATTTAGAATCCTTTTTTTATTTGGTTATAAAATTTGTTTAAGTTTATAAGTTATTATACTAAAACACTCCAATATAAGAAATATAAATTCAAAGGAAAACAGCACAATTTTTTGTGCTGTCTAATATATCTGTTTTACCCATAAGCGAGTAAGAACCTGTACAAATCATATTCCTTTGTTGCTATCAAATTGATAATCTTTTTAGTCTATAATTTGATTCATTAGTTCTACTGCTTCCATCGCATCTTTAGAATAATAATCAGCATTAATCTCTTTAGCAAAGTCAGCTGTTAAAACAGCACCACCAACAAAAATAGGACACATACCATCAATTTGTTTCAATAGGGTAATTGTTTTTTCCATTGAAACAACAGTTGTAGTCATCAACGCACTTAAACCGATAGCTTTAGGATGGTGCTTGTAAAAGGCGTCAACAACAGTTTCCGGAGGAACATCTTTACCTAAATCAATCACTTTATAACCATAACTTTCAAGAACAACTTTAACAATATTTTTACCGATATCATGAATATCACCATGAACAGTTGCCATGACGATCGGCCCTTTAGTAGCATCAGTTTCTTTAAAAGTATCTTTGATAATACTAAAAGCCACTTTTGCAGTTTCTGCAGATTGAATTAACTGGGGTAAGAAAATGATATTTTTTTCATACTGTTTACCAACGGTATTTAGAGCTGGAATCAATATATTATTAATGATTTCTAGAGCTGGTGCTGTTTTAAGTAATTCTTTAGTAGTATTTGCCGCTTCGTCTTTTAGACCATGTAAAACAATATCATTTAAACTAAAGTTTGTAGTTTCTTTTTTTACTACTGATTCTTGATTTGATTGATGTTCAATATAAATAGAGGCATCTTTATCAAAATTATATAATACATTGAAGGCATCTATTGTCGCCATAAGCTGAGAATCTAAAGGGTTGATGATTGGTAGATCAAGTCCTGCTGATAGAGCCATAGCTAAGAATGTTTTATTTAATAACGGACGATTTGGCAAACCAAAAGAGACATTACTAACACCGAGAACAGTATGTACCCCTAATTGTTTAACCATGGAAACAGCTTTGATAGTTTCCATAACTTCCTTTTGTTGAGCGGACACGGTTAAAACTAAGCAGTCAATAATAATGTTATCTCTTGAAATTCCATAACTTTCAGCTTTTTTAATAATTTTTTTGGCAATTTCAAAGCGCTCCTTAGCTAATGGTGGAATACCATTTTCATCAAGGGTTAAACCAATGACAACACCACCATATTTTTTTACGATTGGAAAAATAGCATCCATTGTTTCATCTTTACCATTAACAGAATTGATTAAAGGTTTACCATTATAATAACGACAAGCCTGTTCAATAGCTTCAAAATTACTACTATCAATTTGTAGTGGTAAAGAAATAACTTCTTGTAATAATTTGATTACGTGTTTCATTGTTTTTACTTCATTGATTCCAGGTAAACCAACATTAACATCAAGTACATGGGCTCCAGCCTGTTCTTGCTTGATTGCTTCAACTATTAATTCATCATATCTTTCTTCTTTTAGCGCAAGTTTTAATTTTTTCTTTCCAGTAGGATTCAATCTTTCACCACATACTACAACATGATGATCAAATTCAATCGTTTTGGTTCCACTTGATACTCTTGTAACATTATTAGGAGTTGATTTTATTTTTTTACTAGGAAGATTTTTTTTCAAAGTGGCAATAAACGCTGGGGTCGTACCACAGCATCCACCAATAATACTAACACCATTGATTACATGTTTTAAACTTTCAGTTACAAAAGTCTTTTTATCCATATTGTAACATGTTTTTCCTTCTACTAAACATGGTAATCCGGCATTTGGCTGTAACATAACAGGAACTGTAGCTGTTTTTAAAATATCATTGATAATTGGTGTTAATTCAATTGGACCTAAAGAACAGTTTACTCCCAAAACGTCAACATTCAAGCCTTCTAAAACATTAACCATGGTAATAGGATCACATCCTGACAATGTTCTTAAATTACTTTCATATGTCATAGTGACAAAAACAGGTAAGCTACTATTTTCTTTAACTGCTAAAACACCAGCTTTGACTTCATAAATATCAGTCATTGTTTCTAATAAGATGGCATCAACTTTATCTTTAGCTAACAAAACTTGTTTTTTTATAATTTCATAGGCTTCATCAAATGTTAAGGTTCCCATTGGTTCTAATAATTGACCTATTGGTCCAATATCTAAAACAATATAGCTATCATTTTCACGGTCAGCTTTTTGACGAGCTGTTACAGCATTGTTAATAGCAGCTTTGATCATTTCATCATAATGATAGGGAGCATCTTTCATTTTTAAGGGATTAGCGCCAAAAGTATTGGTAGTAATAAAGTCAGCTCCAGCATTTAAATAATTAAGATGAATATTTTGAATTAATTGAGGATCAGTGATATTTAAACATTCAGGAATATCTCCAGCTTTTAATCCTGCTTCTTGTAGTTGAGTTCCCATCGCCCCATCAAATACAAGTATTTCTTCTTTTAATCTTTTTTGTAGCATCGTTGCCCCTTCTTTCTATATATACAATCTTCTAAATTTATACATGAAAAACAGTGTTTGGTTAGTTTTTCATCACCAATACCAATCAAACCAATCATAGATTTTTGTGGTAATAATAAATTATTCTCTTGAACTGTTAAACCAATGTGTTTATTGCAGTTTAAGGCATTAACCAATTTATGGTTAAGTTCAAGCGGGACATTACCATAACCAGGGCAAAAGCGAAAAGTTCGTTTACCAAAACTCTGTTTTTCTTCAAATTCATCACATTTAATTTCAATATAACTGCTAGCCATAGCATCCATAACAGTCATTTTAGTCATATCGATCATTGCATAGTAACGTAATAATCTGTCTATTTCAATTCCTAAAGTACAAGCAATAACTACTACTTTGTCACAACTATCAAATAAATCAATTAAATCAGGATATTCAAGTGATAGATTTAATTCTTTAATCAATAAAGGATGATGTTCCAATGAAAAAATTTGATACATAAATTTTGGTTTTAATTTTTCAATCTCTAATAAACATTCATCTAAAAGTTTATTTGTCCGCTGGTCAGCTTGATTATCTAAGTAGCCTAAATACTTTAATGCATTTTTTTTAATCATTAATAAATTCAGCGAAAATATTATTTGTTCTAAGTAAGATTTCTTTGGCTATTTCAGGTTTATTCATCGTATAAAGATGAATTCCATCAACACCATTAGTAATCAAATCAATAATTTGATAAGTTGCATAATTTAGGCCTACTTCTTTCATTGCAAGAGGATTATTTTTAAAGCGTTCAATCATTGCAGATAAATTATAAGGAATATTGCAACCGCTTAATTTAGCAATATTTAATAATGATTTAGAATTAGTAGCTGGCATTATACCGGCAATAATAGGTACGTTGATACCTCTAATTCTAGCTTCTCTAACTAAGCGATAATAATAGTTGTTGTCAAAGAAAATCTGAGTGATTAAATATTGAGCTCCAGCATCAACTTTTTTCTTTAATGCTTGTAAATCTTCTTCTAAGGAAGCAGCATCTTGATGTACTTCAGGATAACAGGCTCCACTTAAACAAAAAGTACTAGGATAATTTTTATTGATAAATTCATTTAACTCACTTGCGTATTTATAATAATGGGGAGCGTTTACTGGATCATAATCTTTAGGGTAATCACCTCGTAAGGCTAAAATATTTTCAATATTATTAGCCTTCAATGAATCAATGATATGAATCAGCTGTTCTGGAGTAGCATCGATGCAGCTTAGATGGGCAACAGCTTCAACACCATAATCATTTTTTATTTTAGAAGCAATTTCTACTGTGTTTTCAGTAGTAGATCCTCCAGCTCCATATGTAACTGAAATAAAATCTGGCTTAAGCCTTGCTAACTCATCAATTGTACTATAGATAGAACTAATATCCCCATCATGTTTTTTGGGAGGAAAAATTTCAAATGACAAAGTAGGCCGTTGATGTAATAAATCAATAATTTTCATGTGCATATTCTCCTTAAATAAATTATGTTAATTATAAAAAAAACAAGAGTTTTAGTCAACTAAAACTCCTTGTAAAATAAGGCAGCCTTATAAAAATAAAAGAAATCAGTATTGAGGTGAAACTACATCCATATTCTTATTTTTAATTGCATAAATTCAGAAAATGAAAAAGTAAGCAATGATTTTGGATAATATTTATTATTTACCTATCTCATCAATTCTTTGTTTAAACTTTTCATACTCATCTTCTTCAAAAATTATTTTATCAATTGCTTTTAACTGTTTAATATTTAGCGATGATATCCATTTTTTTTCTCTTATTCCATATCTTGCTTCTATTAAATCAGCAGTTCTTGTTAATGCCCCTTTAGCCAATCCCTTTTCATATATTTCCTGTTTTTCAGATTCATTAGCTGCTCTGTTTAAGTCCCGCTTATAATACATATCTCTTAACAGTTCATCTTCATTAAACATTTCCAACTTCTTTTTCATGATCTTTATCACTCCCTGGTTCGTTAAACCAATTAT
>JAETPY010000174.1 GCA_021770925.1 Erysipelotrichaceae bacterium
AGTATCTGGATTATTTAAGACTGTTATTTAAAGAACAGCCTTATGTTGAACTTGTTTATATGACAGGGATACTTCCAATAAAAAAATATGGAAGCCATAGTGCTTTAAATATGTTTGATGAAATTTCAATGATTGATCCAGGGCTGCTTTTTGAATTTATGGGCTTTACAGAAGAGGAAGTCAAGAATTTATGTACAAAATATGATGTTAGTTTCGAAACAATGAAAGAATGGTATGATGGATATCAATTAACAAAAGAAATATCAGTGTTTTCACCTAGGTCAGTTGTTGCTTCAATCACCAGAAAAACATTTAATAATTACTGGACATCAACAGAGACATATGAAGCATTACAGAGATATATAGATATGAATTTTGATGGACTTAAGGATGATATTATTCAATTATTGTCAGGAGAAAAGGTCAGTATCCAGACAACATCATTTCAAAATGATATGACAACCTTTAAATCAAAAGATGATGTTTTAACACTGCTTATTCATTTAGGATATTTAGGATTTGAAAAATGTGATTATGTAGGATATGTTTATATCCCAAATAAAGAGGTTATAGATGCATTCATCAATTCAATAAGAAACTCCAACTGGAAAGAAACGACAATAGCTCTTATCAATAGTGAAAAATTATTAGAAGCGACATGGAATCATAATGAAGAACAGGTAGCAAAATATATACAGGAGGCTCATTTTGATACATCAGTACTGACATACAATAACGAAAATGCATTATCATATGTTATTTCAATAGCATATATGGTAGCGAGAAATTATTATACAATAATAAGAGAATTTCCGACAGGAAAGAGATTTGCAGATATGGTGTTTATTCCTAAAGGGGATAAACCGGCAATGTTAATTGAATTAAAATGGAATCAGGAAGTAGAAACAGCAATTAGTCAGATTAAAGAAAAAGAATATTATTTTGGTTTAGAAAAATATTTAGATGATTTACTGTTAGTAGGAATCAGTTATAATAAAGAAACAAAAAAACATAGCTGTATAATTGAAAAATATGAATAAAAGTAGAAAGAAGGTGATAGTATGGGGATATATTTAAATCCAGGGAACATGTCATTTTTACAGGCAACGAACAATCCAATATATGTAGACAAATCATTGTTGATAGAATATACAAATAGTTTGATAGGGATCAATGATTGTAAGATTTGTGTATCAAGACCAAGAAGATTTGGAAAGAGCACGGATGCCAATATGTTAGTAGCCTATTATTCTAAGGGATGTGATTCATCGAATATATTTGAAACATTAAAGATATCAAAAACAAATAATTACCAAAAGCATTTAAATAAACATAATGTGATTCATGTTGATATACAAAAGTTTTTAAGCAGTACGCATGATATTTTAAAAATGATTGAACGGTTTAATAAATATATTATTAAAGAATTAAAACGAGAATATGAAGAGTATTGCAAGGAAGAATTATTAAGTGATGTTCTTAATGAAATTTTTGCTTATACAAATGAAAGTTTTATTTTTGTTATTGATGAATGGGACTGTATCTTTAGGGAATATAAAGAAGATAAAAAAGCTCAGGAGAAGTATCTGGATTATTTAAGA
>JAETPY010000047.1 GCA_021770925.1 Erysipelotrichaceae bacterium
TTTACCACTTTTGTTAATATTTGAGGTTTAAATAGGTAATTATCCTCCACTTTAAGATGAAAAACTGCTTACTTTTTGGGATAAATAACTCTAGTGTCTTGTTTTTCAGCAGCCTCGGTTTCGTCAATGTTTTTTGAAATTAGTTAAAACCTGTAAGTTTACGGAAATTCACTTAAATTTATGCAAGTTGATGCAAAAATTGGCACAGTAAAGTGAATTTTATGAGTCAATTGGTACACGTGCGATTTTAGAAATGTATAGTTTATGATGAGGCGTTAGTAGAAAAAGCTAACGTCTTTTTTGTTGCAATTTTTTTAGAGAGGAGAGATGTAAATGGATGACGTATTATTATTTTTATCAATGAAATACAATGGCGATTTTAGAAAAATATTTCATGCGATTGAAAGGAAGGAATCAATTGATAAACAAATGTTACAAGAATATAAAGAACAAGTTAAACATAAATATGTGACTCTTGTTGACTATCGTTATCCTGATTATTTTAAAACAATTGAATCTCCACCAATAGTGTTGTTTTATAAAGGAAATCTAAAATTAATTGATGAAGGTTTACCTATGGAGTATTCAATGCTTGAAAGTGGTAAAAGGTTTATCAGCACAGTTAATCCAATAAATCAGAATGGAAAGATTGTATTTGATTATATTGTAGGTGCTGAATGTCAGGAAGATTTAGATAAAATGTTGGAACATATCAAAGGTAAAGGACTTCCTTCAAAGGTTTATGATAAAACTAAGAAAAAACAAATGGAAAGATAGATACTCCTTAACATATTTTATTGACAGGTCATTTGAATAATTTCAGATGGCTATTTTTACATAGCCAGAAATTAAATCTGGCGAAAAGAAAGGAGGACAAAAAATGCTAAAAAATGAGATAGGAGTGAAAGAATATGGCTGAAGTGATTGCTATTGCAAATCAAAAAGGTGGGGTAGGCAAAACGATGACATCAGTAAGTTTAAGTGCTTGTCTTGCATTGCATGATAAAAAGGTTTTGCTTGTAGACCTTGATCCACAGGGACATTCAACCAAAGCATTTGGATATTATGACAGCAGTCAGTATTCTTTATCAATGAGAGATGTCATATTGTCAGTTATTAAAAATATACCAATTGATAAGGAACAGCTTATTCTTCATAATGATGAAAATGTGGATATAGTTCCAGCAAATATTTTTCCTGCTGGTATTAATGCAACATTGGAAAGTGCCATGTGTCGTGAAACTGTTGTTAAAAGATTTATTGATACGATGAGAGATGATTATGATTTTATTGTGATTGATACCAATCCATCACTGGATAATCTGCCAATTAATGCTTTAACTGCATCTGATAAAGTGATTATTACAGTACAGGCAGAGCCTTATGGTGTTGAAGGTATGGCTGATTTATTAAAATCAATCAATATGGTCAAAAGAAATCTTAATCCTGATTTAAAAATTGAAGGAGTTTTGTAAAAGAAATTTATTAAGGACAGGGAGTTGAGTATTATGAAGAAGCTATTGGTTATTTTATTTGTTATTGGTTTATTTGTATTTTTAACTTGGGATAATGAAAAAAACAAGTTAAAAAGGAAAGAAATATTCAGCAGATTGAACAAAACATTCAGTTATATTTAAATGATTAAAACTGAATTTGTAAAAATGTATTATAGGTTGTTTATATAAAAGTTTATATACAATAAGTCAAAAAAAGAGTATAATAGGATTGTAATCAGGTGATACAAAAAAAGAAGAAGGAGGCGTTATTATGAGTATGAGAAAAATAGAAATCAATATTCCTGAAGGTATGGTTTCATTTATTTCTAGAACAGATGAAGAAGCTGTTTTAAAACAAAATGCAATGATACTGTATCCTTATATTCAGGATGATACTATTTCATATGGTAAAGCTGCTGAGTTGTTAGGTGTTCATAAATTGGATTTGATAACCTTATATGGAAAACTAGGTATATCATATTTTCATGAATCAGTAGAAGATATTACCTCTGATCTTCAATCAATAAAGAAATTGAGGTCTAACCTATAATGATAATTATTTCTGATACAACACCTATTATTTCTTTAATGAAAGCTGAACAGCTAGATTTATTGCAGAAATTATTTCATGAAGTCATTATTCCATAGGCAGTATTCCTTGAATTAGTTTCAAATACTAAATTTCAAAAAGAAGCACAAATCATTAGAAACTGCACATATATTTCTGTTGAAGAAGTCGTTGATACAAAGTCAGTTAATATCTTTAGACGTGTTACTGGTTTAGATGCTGGTGAAAGTGAAGCCATTGTTATGGCAGATGAAAAGAAAGCTGATTTATTGTTGATGGATGAACGCAAAGGAAGAATTGTTGCTAAACAAATGGGATTAGCAATTACTGGAACAGTTGGTATATTATTACAATCTTTTGATGAAGGATTATTAAATGCTGATGAAGTAAGAGAAAGTACAAATAAATTAAAAGAATGTGGAATAAGAATAAGTGATTCTTTGTATGATCTTATCTTGGAGCATATTCAGTAATAATAGAATCTAATCAAACGGATTGGCTTTTTTATTGGGAAAATGATGTAGATTAATATGAGATTATTGTGTTTATGAATGAGGAACAAAACAAAGTTCCTCTTTTTTATGCACATATTTAAAATTAAAAACAAGGAGAAGAAAAATGTTAGATAAATTAAAAAATATAATGAAGAAATCAATATTATGTCTTGCAAGCACAGTTATGATATTGAGTGGACTAACAACAAACGTATTTGCTGCAACTGGTACAACAGGAAGAAAAGTCTATGATAACTGGATTCTTGCTAATCCAAAAGATGGTTCAGAACATGGACATGAAGATTATTTAGTGGTTGATGATCAACCGGTGTTCTGTGTTGATTACTATACAACATTTCATAAGAATGTAACTGCTGGGACATATAAAGATATTGGAATTACTAAAGAAAAAGCAAAAAGATTATCTTTGATTGCATATTATGGAACTAAGGTTTCTGGAAGAACAGGTAAGGATTGGTATGCAATTACTCTGGTCCTATGTCAATATCATATCAATGCTTTATACGACTGTCTTAATCATATCTTTTATGACTGGCGTATTGATGCATCAAGCAAAAAATGTGAACCTGAAGCATTGATTTCGATTATCAATCATAAGAATTATCCTCAAAATTCTATTTTTACGGCAGATAGGGGTTATGAAGACTATAACCTGTTAGCTTATTTCATTGAAAATAGTCTTAAATTCGCAATTAGAGTTAAAGACATTGATACCAAAAACGGTATGATGACAAACATACAAACTGAAGGTGGAGCATTTGATATGAATGTTACTCGTACATTGACCAGACTTCAAACGAAAGAAATCAAAGCTAATAAAGATAAGTATGTCTTTGTATCAACAACTTCTAGATTTGATTTTCTAGGACCGACACAAGATTTTTATGAATTATCTTTTAGAATTGTTCGCTTTAAAATAACAAATGATACATATGAAACAATTATTACAAATCTATCAGAGGATGAATTTCAACTTGAAGATTTCAAGGAGCTCTATCATTATCGCTGGGGCATAATCCAAACGTTTGGATTATGCCCCTTATCCCAACTTTATCAAAATCCAAACCTTTTACATTATTCAGTGATATACTGACGTTTTTTCTCGAAAAGGTTTGGATTTTATTTTTTAATATGTATGATTTTCTTGAGGAGGATGATCATAATGTTAGACTTAACAAATCTAAGAAAAAATTATAATAAGTTATTGAATCACATGATACATACGAAGGACTATACATATAGTATCTCGTATATAAAAAATATTAGATCAGAAATTAATCATTTATTAAACGAGGACAGATCATTTGATTCTTATGAGGATTACTATTTGCACAGAGTAGAAAAAGTAAAAGGTGGTAAACTGTATCGATATCCATTTAAATCTCATATTACAGTTATTATGAATTTTGACCTGTTTGGAGAATATCCAAATGGTGAGAGATGTAAGCATCAATTATTTGAAAACATCAAACGAAGAGAATTATCAGAAGATTTTATTAAGGTTATAGAGACTTATGAACAGCTTGTAGATAGAACTGTTAAAAACAAAAAAACATGTTGTGATGAAATTCGTGAAGCTATAACATTTTTTCTTAAAATGAAAGAAAAAAATATATCACATCTTTCTGATATTGATGAAAATCATATTGTTTCATATTTTTTAGATGAAAATAACAGTCCAATCAGAGGTTACAGCTGTAAATGGAGATTAAAAAGAGTGTTGGATACAGCAGGAATCGAAATCAAAGAATGTCAACATATTTCATTTCTTCTGCCTCATTTAAAATATCATAGAAAAAACATTCAATATCTAACCGATGAGGAACTCAATAAAATGAAAAAGGCTATAAAGGATACAGATAAATTGTCCCACATGACATGTGCAATTGGAAATATTCTTATACATACAGGACTGCGAGCAGTTGATATAGCTGGAATAAAATTAAAAAATATAGATTGGGATAATGAAAAAATTTATATCAAACAGTCAAAAACATCTCAACCTTTAGAATTACCTTTAGTTCCGATTGTTGGTAATTCAATTTATTTATATTTAGTCAATGAGAGACCAAAAGTTGATAGCGAATATCTATTTATACGAGGAAAGGGAAAATATCAACAGATTAACACTAGTACTGTGAGGAATCATGTGTCAAAGATAATGGATGAAGCAAAAATAAGATTAAACAAAAACGATAGAAGAGGAACACATATTTTTAGACACAAACTAGCGACATCTATGCTTGAAAAAAATATTCCCGCACCTATCATCTCAGATATTCTTGGTCATACTTCTCCAAAAAAGTAATATTGATACAATACCTATTTCTTTTTTTCCAACAATTGATAAAACAGCATTTATAGAAAATTTTGAAGAAATCATGACTAACCATGATCTTAATCAAAGTTTATTACAAGAGGTTGATGAAAAGACAACATTAGATGAAAAAACATGATATAAAAATAATGAAATATGGGTAGTAAAAGAAGTGTTAAATTTAGTATTAAAAAAAATAAAAAAGATTGATAGAATTAAAGGAATTCGAATGTTTTTAATCTGTTAATCTTTTTATTATAAATTTTTTATATAAAGAAAATTATATTTCAGCTGATTAAATTGAGGTGAATTATTGCTGTAGAATAGATATTTTTTATTTATATATTCTATTAAATATGATTTTATTATTTTTAATGTTGTTTAAATATTTTTTGATTTTCAACGAGCAGATTATCCAAGTTTACTATTGTTGTATCAAAATTTAAAAATATATTGATGGGTTAGCAAGTAGTATCTATCATAAGACTTTTAAATTATTTTTCTTGAATATGTTCTAATGATTTTTTTAAAATACTTTCAATATGGTCATCATCCAATGAATAATAAACAGTTCTTCCAGCTCTTCTAAATTTAATTAGTTTAGATATTCTTAAAATCTTTAACTGGTGGGAAACAGCTGATTTAGTCATATCTAAAACATTTGCTAAATCAGATACGCACATTTCACTTTCATGAAGAGACATAAGAATTTGTAGTCTTGTACTGTCACCCATTGTTTTAAGAAAATTGGACAAATTTATAATTTCATCAGATTTAGGTAAATTTTTTTTTACTTTTTTTATGAGTTCAACGTCATTAGGTTTACAATCGCAATGATTTTCAAACATTAACATTATCCTTTCTTTATTGATATAAAAGATTATAATTGAAAGATTGAATAGTTGTCAAATAAAAAACTATAATATATATTGACAATTGAACATACGTTCAATTATAATGTGTATAAGTTGAATATATGTTCAATCATTTAATTGATGAAAGGAGGATTTGAAATGAAAAAGATATATAAGATTGATGTAGACTGTGTAAATTGTGCAAATAAGATGGAAGAAGCAGCAAATAAAACTGCGGGTGTAAAAAAAGCTGTTGTCAATTTTATGACTTTAAAGATGATAGTAGAATTTGAAAATAGTACAGATCCAAAAACTGTGATGTTAGAGGTGCTGAAAAATTGCAAAAAAGTAGAAGATGATTGTGAGATTTTTTTATAAAAAACAAGGGGTGTTAAAAGATGAATAAAAAACAAAAAAAGATTCTTTTTAGAATTATCATTTCTTCTGTTTTATTTCTTGGTTTAAAAATAATACCAGTAGAAGATAAATATGAAACTATGTTTTTTTTGATTACGTATTTTATTATTGGTTATGATATTTTGATTAAGGCGGTTAAGGGGATCATAAAGCAACAGGTTTTTGATGAAAATTTTTTAATGGCGGTTGCAACTGTAGGGGCGATTGCATTAAAGGATTATGGTGAAGGAACTGCAGTTATGCTTTTTTATCAGATTGGTGAATGGTTTCAGAGCTATGCTGTTGGTAAGAGCCGCAGAAATATAAGTGAATTGATGGATATACGTCCAGATCATGCCAATATTGAAGATGAAAACGGGAATTTAAGAAAAATTGATCCTGATGAAGTAAAAATTGGTACTATTATTGTTGTTAAACCTGGAGAGAAAATTCCTATTGATGGGGTTATAGTTGAAGGCGCATCATCGCTGAATACAAGTGCTTTAACTGGTGAAAGCTTACCAAATGAAGTAATTGTTAATGATGAAGTTATTAGTGGATGTATTAATATGACAGGATTATTAAAAATAAGAACAACAAAAGAATTTGGAGAATCTACAGTATCGAGAATTTTAGACATGGTAGAAAATGCGAGCTCAAAGAAATCAAAATCAGAGAATTTTATCTCACGTTTTGCTCGTTATTATACTCCTATTGTATGCTATAGTGCATTGGCACTTGCGTTGATTCCTCCGTTTATAGCAATAGTATCAAATAATGATCCAAAATGGTCGATATGGATTTATAGAGCTTTATCATTTTTAGTTATTAGTTGTCCATGTGCCCTTGTTATCAGTATTCCGTTAAGTTTTTTTGCAGGTATTGGCGGTGCTGGCAAAGCAGGTGTATTAGTCAAGGGATCTAATTATTTGGAGGCTCTGGCTTCTACAAAGTATGTTGTTTTTGATAAAACAGGAACAATGACACAGGGTGTTTTTGAAGTTAGTGGAATCCATCATGCGAGAATGGAAGAAGATAAACTGTTAGAGTATGCAGCACTTGCTGAAAGCTATTCTACTCATCCTATTTCTAAGAGCTTACAGAGAGCTTATGGAAAAGAAATCAATAAAAATCGAATTAAAAAAGTTGAAGAAATAAGTGGTCATGGTGTCATAGCTCAGATTGATGATATAACTGTAATGGCTGGAAATGGTAAATTAATGAAAAAGTTCAATATTTTTTATGATGAGTGCAGTGAAACAGGGACAGTCGTTCATATAGCTGTCAATAAAGAATATGCTGGTCATATTCTAATTTCCGATATATTGAAGCCTCATGCAAAAGAGGCAATTAGTGCATTAAAAAATCTTGGAATCAAGAAAACTATCATGTTGACAGGAGATATGGAAAAGGTTGCTAAACAAGTAGCTGAGGATTTAAATATTGATCAAGTATATAGTGAGTTATTACCAGGTGATAAAGTATCTAAAGTTGAAGAACTATTAGTACAAAAATCATCAAATGAAAATCTTGCTTTTGTTGGTGATGGTGTCAATGATGCGCCAGTTCTTTCAAGAGCTGACGTGGGTATTGCTATGGGAGCGTTAGGAAGTGATGCTGCTATTGAAGCGGCAGATATTGTCTTAATGGATGATGATCCATTGAAAATTTCTAAGGCTATAAAAATTGCAAAAAAATGTGTAAAGATTGTTTATGAAAATATTTATTTTGCAATTGGAGTAAAATTATTGTGTTTAGCGCTGGCAGCAGTCGGAATTGCTGATATGTGGATTGCAATTTTTGCTGATGTTGGTGTTATGGTTATTGCTGTCTTGAATGCAATTAGAACATTAAGTGTGAAAAATATGTAATAAACTGGTGTAATTGTTGATTATCCAGGATTATTAAAAATATCATGAAGGGCATATCGATTTGGTATGTTCTTTTTTTGTTAGATATTACTTAAAACTATGAAAATATACAATTGATAATTATTTTATCAGTCCAATAATATTAGAGACATATTTTAAGAAGATTTATGAAATTAATTTAGAAAAATTAGTAAGTATATTAAAATCAACAGAAATCATTTATCTGTCAACTGGTTTAAACGATATTGTTTTATTGAAGCTGTTAATTAGATGAGTATATAATGACAATTATTTATTAGGATATCAGCAATAAGAAAAACAATAAAAACGCCAGCTGATTCTAATATTGATGTTAAAATTTTGTATTCTATAGGAGTAGTAATGTTATTAGGTTTCATATTTGGTAATAGTAATGTTAAAATAACATGAAGGAGCATCTTGTATTATTTAGTGATAAAGCTAAGTTTATAAAAGCTGATCAAGTATTTTTTGAACTAACAATTATAAATATTTTTGAATATATTATGAAAATAATATTTTTATTGAATTTGCAAAACAGACATTATAATCAGTTTGTATTTAAGAGGATTGTTTTTGTTTATATAAATTACTTTTTTTAATATAAAATATGAACAATTAATGATTATTGTATATATCAGCTGATTATATTTGAAATGTATAGAAGTTGACAGGAAGAATTGAAATTTGGTTTTGAGTTAAAAAACAGTAGCAAATAAATAATATTTATTCGTTACTGCTTAATTCATAATGATTATCAATTAAATAATCAATAAAGTTTTGTGCAGGTAAAGATAATTCTGTATTAGAATTATAGACAATATAAATAATTCTAGAATCTTGTTTAATATTTAGATGGATAACTTCAATATTATCAAATGGTTTTAAATTGACATTGTTTGCTACTATTCCTACTCCGAAATCTAATGAAACCATACTGGCAATAGATGTTTCATCATCTAAACCATATCTAATATTTGGTTTTAAATGCTTTTTTTCAAAAAGATCATTAACAGATTTAAAAATGGGAATATCATGATGATAAGTAATAACAGGATATTCAATAATATCTTCTAAATTTATTATTTTCTTTTGACTTAAAGGATGGTTTTTTGCAGTTATTAAAACTAATTCTTCAGTTAATAGAGGCAAAAAGGTTAGGGAGGAATTATCAACTTTACTACAGATTCCAAAATCATAAATATTTTTTTTAACACCTTCAATAATATCTATAGTTCTGTCGCTTCTAAAATGGATGTCTATTTCAGGGTGTTCTTTACTTAGTGTTTTTAATATCGGCATTAAATAAGTATTGATAATAGTTGGAATAACACATATTTCAATTTTTTTTTGCTGTGTTTTTTTTATGTTTTGAACTTTTAATATCCCTTCATTTAAAGTTTTTAGTGATTTATCAACGTATGATAAAAAAACTTTACCATTTTCACTTAAATAAACATTACGTCCTTTTTTTATAAATAATTTAGTACCTAATTCTTTTTCTAGTTCTTTAATAGCATAAGTTAAACTGGGCTGTGAGATAAAAAGTTCTTGACTAGCTTTGGTATAATGCTGATATTTTGCTAATGTTTTAAAATAATATAATTGATTAAGATTCATAGATATCACCAATGGTATTTTAATATAACTAATAGAATTTATCTATAGGTTTAATAAAAAAACAGTATTAGTAAATGTCATAAATTGTCGTTAGAATATATGTGAAATAAAAAACAAGCTAGAAATAGAAGGAGAAAAAAGAATGTTTAAATCAATGTTTGAGCCGCTTTCCATTGGACCAATGAAAGTTAATAACCGGTTTGTTGTTCCGCCAATGTCTAATAACTATGCAGTGGCTAGTGGTGAATTAAGTGAGAGATCACTTGCTTATTATCAAGAAAGAGCAAAAGGTGGTTTTGGCCTGATAACAATTGAAGCAACTGTTATAGATCCAACAGCAAAAGGTGGGTTGAGAAAACATTGTTTGTTTGATGATAGTCAAGTTAGTGCCTTAAAGAAAGTTGTTGATGCATGTCATTTATATGGTTCTAAAATAATGATACAGCTTCAACATGCAGGACCTGAAGGAAGTGCAAAAGCAGCAGGATATCCATTAAAATCAGCTTCACGTGTTCAGGCAGCTTTTTCAAAAGATATACCATTAGAAATGACAACTAAACAAATTTATGAATTAGTGGAGATATATGGTGATGCAGCTTTAAGGGCAAAAAAAGCGGGTATTGATGCTGTTGAAATTCATATGGCACATGGGTATTTAGTATCAAGTTTTATCTCACCGCAAACAAATAAACGTGTTGATGAATTTGGGGGCTGCTTTGAAAATAGAATGCGATTACCAAAACTAATAATTGAAAATATCCGTCAAAAGGTAGGATATAACATTGCAGTTCTTGCAAGAATCAACAGCTGTGATGAAGTAACTGGGGGATTAACAGTTGAGGATTCCATGGCCGTAGCATCTTACCTGGAAAATTTGGGAATTGATGGAATTGATGTTTCTAGAAGTATCCATTTAAAAGATGAGTATATGTGGGCACCAGCAGCAATTCATCAAGGATTTAATTTAGAACATGTTAAAAGTATAAAAGATGTAGTAAATATTCCGATTATAACAGTAGGAAGATACAATGATCCATTTTTACCAGATCTGATTGTAAAAAAGGGATACGCAGATATGGTTGCTTTAGGTAGACAATCTATTGCAGACCCACATTTTCCAAATAAAACAGCGGGCAATAAATTAGAAGAAATCACCCCATGTATTGCTTGTCTTCAGGGTTGTGTTAGAAATATGTTTTGTGGAAAACCAATAGAATGTTTAGTCAATCCTTTTGTTGGATATGAAGAATATCTGGATCAAAAATGTCAAGTGTCTAAAAAAGTAATGGTTGTAGGGGGCGGGGTAGGCGGGCTGTTTACAGCTTACCAGTTATCAAAAAAGGGACATCATGTTTCTTTATATGAAAAAGAATCGGTTTTAGGAGGACAAATGCGTTTAGCTGCTGTTCCTCCTGATAAAGGTGATATTACACAAATGGTAAGAAATTACATTGTTTTTTGCCAAAAATATGATGTTGATATTCATTTAAGTAGTGAGGTAAATGAGAAAATGATTAAAGAATTGGCACCTGATGTTTTAGTGATTGCTACCGGAGCAAAACCACTTATTCCATGTATTGAGGGAATTGAAAATTGTTTAAATGCTATTGATGTGCTAGATGGTAAGGTTCAATGTGGTGAAAAGACATTAGTTATTGGTGGTGGATTGGTTGGCTGTGAAACTGCTGATTATTTAGGACAACGTGGTTTTGATGTGACTTTAGTAGAAGCTAAAGATGATATCGCTGAAGATATTATTAGCGAGCATCGTATTTATCTCATGAAAAATTTTGTGGAAAATCAGGTTGAAGTATTTACTTCTTCACCAGTATTAAAAGTTAATAAAAATAGTGCTGTTATAAATAGAAATGACAGCCAGGTAGAATTAAAAGGCTTTGATAGTATTGTTTTAGCATTAGGTTCTAAGGCATATCAGCCATTTAATAAACAATTTGCAAATGAGCAATATGTTATTGGTGATGCAAAGGATGCTCGAAGAGCAATTGATGCTTTAAAAGAGGCAAGAGAAATTATTGTAAAAATTTAAGGAGAAATTATGCAAAAAAGAAAAATTGTATTTACTGCAGCTTTTATTATTATCTTTTGTTGCAGTGCTTCAGCTGCTTTTAGTGTGTTTTCAAAACCCTTACAGGTGGCTACTGGAGGGGATGCGGCTCAAATTGCTTTAACTCTTACTATTTATCAAACATTTATGGCATTATTTGGGATTTTATCAGGAAAAATCGTTGATAAAAGCGGACCTAAGAAATTGATGTTTGTTGGAGGAATTGTTTTTGGATTAGGATGGGCTTTAACAGCATTTGCTTCATCTATTCCAATGTTATATTTAACAACTGGTTTAATTGCTGGAGCTGGTAATGGGCTGTTATATAATCCATCGTTAAATCTAGCATTAAAATGGTTTCCTGAAAAAAAAGGAACGATGTCTGGATTATTACTTGCTTCAGCAAGTATAGGACCATTAGCTTTGTCTAAAGCAGGTGCTGTTTTATGTGAAGCTATGGGAACCCAAGGATTTATTTATATTGGTATTGCTTATGCAGTATTAGTATGCATATCTTCAATGTTTGTAGACAGTCCTAAAGAAGGTTGGATACCAGATGGGTATACTCCAGCTCAAGGGTCAGCTAATAATTTAATTAAAGATGTAGCACCTGAAGAAATGATAAAAACAGGGAAATTCTGGATTATGTTAGTATTATTTGCTTTATCTTGTACGGCTGGGATCATGATGATTGGATCACTTTCTACGATTGCTCAAACTCAATTAGCAGTAGATCCAATTACTGCAAGTAATTTTGTTGCTGTTAACTGTATTGCTAATTTATGTGGACGTTTAATTATTGGTAAATTTTGTGATAAAGCTGGTGAAGCCAAGACTTTAGTTGGTATTTTGATTGCAACAGGATTATCATTATTTGGTTTAAAATTAGCAGGGTCTTCAATTACCTTCTTTACGATTTGTTTAGTTATTTTAGGAGGTGCTTTTGGTGGGGTATTAGTTGTTTATCCACCATTGACTGCTAAAAATTTTGGAATGAAAAATCAAGGTATGAATTATGGGATTATGTTTTTTGCTTATGCCATTGGCTCTTTATTAGGTCCACAAATTGCAGCACGTTTTGTTGATAGTAATGCAGGTATTATGGCTTATGGAAATGTTTATATGGTTGCTATTGGCGTGGCAATTGTTGGCCTGGGATTAAATTTTATCTTAATGAATCAAATGAAAGGGGAATAAAAATGGAATATATTAAGATTAAAGGATTAGATAAACCAGTATCTCGCTTAATCATGGGTACAGCGTGGTTTAATGTCGAATACGAAGATGAAATTTTTAAAATGTTAGATCTATATGTTGAAAAAGGCGGGACTGTTATTGATACAGGTAAATTTTATGGAGCAAATTATCAAGGAGCTCATGCGTGTGAATCAGAACGAATTTTAAAAAAGTGGTTAGATTCAAGAAATAATAGAGATAAGCTAGTTATTATGGACAAAGCTTGTCATCCAATTATTACACCTGATGGTGTGCATCATCCTGAATATTGGAGGGTGAAGCCAGATATTATTACAGATGATTTATATTATAGTCTACTTCATACAGGTTGTGATCATTTTGATATCTATTTGTTACATCGTGATGACCCTAGCATACCTGTTGGTGATATTATGGATCGGTTAGAGCAGCATCGTAAAGAGGGTCTGATTACAACATATGGTGTATCAAATTGGGAAAAGGACAGAGTTGAAGAAGCAATGTATTATTGTCAGGAAAAAGGATATCAAGGATTATCAGTTAATAATCCATCATATTCATTAGCACATGTTCAAAAAACAAGATGGCCAGGATGTGTCTATGCTGATGATAGTTATGCTTTATGGCATAAGGGTAAAGATATTACATTATTTTCTTGGGCTGCACAAGGTCATGGATTCTTTGCGGATATTTATGGAGATAATGCTCCTCAAGATATTAAAGATGCATTTTTTACGGATGAAAATTTTGAAAGGTTAAGTAGAGCAAAAATTTTAGGTGAGCAAAAAGATGTGCCATCAATTAATATTGCGTTAGCTTATGTCTTAAATCAGGAATATGATACATGTGCAATTATTGGTTCACGTGACCAAAAGGAGTTTAGTTCTTGTTTAGAGGCTTTAAAAATTAAATTAACAAAACAAGAAATTGATTATCTTTGTTTAAAAACAGATAGTTACAAGTAATGATGCTAAATCATTACTTTTTTTATTATGCTGATTTTGTTATTGGTATTTTTGGGGGGATAGAAACATGTCATTGCTTTTTTTGCTTCTAATATTTTATAATATGGAATGAGGTAGGTATAAAAATGAAAAAGATTATATTTTTTGATATTGATGGAACATTGATTGGCCGTTCTTTTGCATTGACAGAAAAAAATAAACTGGCAATTCAAAAATTAAGAGAAAATGGACATCTTGTCTTTTTAGCAACTGGAAGACCATTGTCTTATATTGAAAATGAGATCTTGGATCTTGGTTTTGATGGGATCGTTGCTAGTGCTGGCGGAACAATTTATTTTCAAGGAAAATGTATTTATGAAAGGCCACTTAATTTAGAAACATTAAAAAAAGCAATTAAAGTTTTATGTGAATATGAAATTCCTTATGGATTGGAGTGTAAAGATTATTATTATACAGGATTTGATTTAATTAATAAGACAATTGCTAAACAAATAGAGATTGGACAAGACAGGAATATTGTTATCAATAAATTTAATCAGGTAAAATATAAAGATGTACAATATTTTAATTTTGATAATCCTGTTTCAAAATTAAGTGGTATGATCCTTAATGAAAAACAATATGATATATTAATAAAGTATTTAAGTGATGATTTTAAAATAGTTCGATATGATTTTGCAATAGATATTATTCAAAAGAAATGGAATAAAGGTGATGGCGCAAAATATATTATGAAATATTTAGGTATTGATTTTCAAAATAGTATGGCTTATGGTGATAGCCTTAATGATTTAGAAATCATGAAGGTTGTAGCATATCCAATTGTATATGAAAAGGCACCTCAGGAATTATTAAATATTGCTATTGATACTTTTGTTGATCCTGATCAGGATGGAATTTATCATAGTTTGAAAAAATTGAGATTGATTTAAAGTATTTTCTTGATTGAAAATACTTTTTTGGTATTAAAAACTATGTAGATTTAGCTAATATTTATAGTTTTTCATTTTAGAAGATATTCTGTGTATTTCGATATTTTTAAATATGGGATTGCAATCAAAAGTGAATGGTTTTTTGCTTTGTTATGTTGATCAACCTTTTCATTTTTAATTTCATAAAATTAAATGTAAGATAAGTTAATATTTCAATATTATAGAGTTGTTTGAATCAATTTGTTTCAATGATTGATAAACATTATTGTTTTTAAATCTTAAATTGTCAGTATAGTAAAAGGTTTGTATCATTATTAGTTGGTAGGTAAAAAGTTGTGAAAAAACAATGATGAGGTTGTTGTTAGAGGCTACGGCAGATATTCGAGTAATTAAGCAGTTTGTTTATAAGAAGTGTTATATTTTATTTTTTATCAAAAAACTAATATTTTCGTTGATAACTCCTACTATTTTTGATATAATAGCAACATAATATTTTTATTTTACTCACTTTTATTTATTGTGGCTTAGAAATTTTTGAAAGAGAAATGTGCTGGTTTGTCTACATAACTTGTTATGGTTTCTTTTTTGAAATATTTCAATATGGGGAAGTCAGGAAGGTGAATAAAATAGAATTTTTTAAAACGAGTGGCACAGCGGAGCAAGAGGATCTGTGTAATATGTTCCGTACACAGAAGTACCAGGTTTCTAATGTGCTGTTCTTGTTTTAAATAGCTAACTATAAAAAAGTCAGTAGGTTTTATTAAAGTTAGCATATGTTTATTAGAATATTGAAAAGTGAATAAAAGTGTATGTTGAAAACAACTGTTTCTGTAGCTTTTTTAAGATATTGATGAATATTTATTCATGTTATTTTAAAAGTTCTACATCAAACTTGATGTTTTCAGATAAAAGTTTATAGATAGCTCTTAATAATTTTCTTATTGCATGTCCTGTGTACATTTATATATGATTTAACCTTATGTGCGATTTAGGGAACAATACTTATTTAAAGTGGGATTGAATCTTTATACTGAGAATATGCATTGATATAAGGCTTTATGAAGAAGGCAAGATCTTTGTTTGGATAATGCTGTTGTAAAAGTGTCGTATATTACTAGTTTGATTTAAAATGCATATCCCTGTGTAGCTTTTAATACTAGGAATAGAAATGATAGAAGAGTTAAGGTTTTGGTTAATTCTTCTATTTTTTATCCACATCATTTGGCTGTCTTTTAATAAGTCCAATAGGCATTTTTATCTTAAGGGCTATGGAATTATTGTTTTTAGTAATAGAATTTTTAGCAATATCTTTTATATGAGAAGCATCAGGGTTCGTGGTTTTCTTTTACCATCAAAAGAAATGTTATTCTTAAGATGAGTTGAATGAGCATTAGCAGATTTTTTTAATAAAGCTGTGTGAAATCTTGAATATTTTGATTTGGACAAGGGATTAAATTTAGGGAAAATAGTATCAATATATTTCTGTCGTTGATTTTTAAGATTGTTGATATATTCTGTTAAAGAAGAATGTTAACTAGTGAATTTTGTATTTCGGGTAGAGATGCATAGTTTTTGTTTTGAATTACTTGAGCAATGATAAAGATATCGAATTTTCTTTTGGTCAGTTGTTTCAAAATCGATTATATGTCGAGTGTTTTTAAAAGAATTGATTTAAGAAATAAATTGAACAAAACGTTTTATCTTTATAATTCGAAAGAATTTAAAAGAAACCATGTTATAAGAATCAGTAACAAAAATTTAATGATTAAATTTACCAGCATCAATAGAAATGAAATTCATATAAAATACATCCTTTTGTATTTATGTGAATATTACAGTCACAAGCAAAGTATCGAAAAGTTTAGTGAGAGATATAAATTCAAAAATTTATCTAGTTCGCTGCAATTATGATATAAAGAAGTGATAATAACCTTTTTAAGGTGGTCAAGTTATAGATAGGGAAATCAAAGTACACTTTCACTTTTACAATTCTAAATAAAATTAAAGAAAGGAAAAGGTATATAATTTATGACTTATTTAACAATCATAAATAATATACCAGGGGAAGATGAATTTATGAAAAAAACTTCAGTCAAAAAGTTTTTTGTAGGTGTTCTCGCTGTGTCAACGGTGTTCAGTATGTCATTTACGGCAAATGCAGCATTAAACAGTGAAAATACAACTACCAATGTTACAAGTCTTCTGGATGAACTTACTGCAGGAAAAGAAATTTCTACCAATCAGTATAAGCCTGATGATGTTGTAACTGTAGTCGTGGAATTAGAAAGAGAAACCACTTTGGACGTGGACGAATTTGTTACTATGTTTCGAAATGACAGCATTGGCTATTCCGCTGATGCATCTGTAGCAGCTTATCGTGCGGACTTGGTAAGTCAACAGGAGGAGATAGAAACTCAAATTTCAGCATTTGCTCCTGACACAGTGTATAAATATCACTACACTAATCTGCTTAACGGTTTTGCTGCTCAAGTTGAGTACCAGTACATAGAACAGATTGAGAATTTGGATGGAGTAATGTCTGTCTATTTGACTCAAAGCTATAACTATGATGATAACTGGGAAGAAAATGAAAAGAACACAGAATATATGTCTTTAGAAGATTATTATGAGCTTACTGGGTGCGATGCTATTGACCTAGGTAAATCAGCTGCTGCTGATGCTGGTTCTGCTAGTCAGATGGGACTAGAAGCAGCTTGGGAAGCTGGTTATACTGGTGCAGGTAAAGTTGTTGGGGTTTTCGACAGCAGTATCCGTTATACTCATCAATTATTTTCTTATATGGATCCTAAAGTAGAAGAAGACGGTGAAGCTGGTTTACTTTCTAACTATAAAACAAAAACTAATCTGCTTGAATCCATTGAAGCTAATCAGGATACTTTGAACTTATTTCAATCTGGTTGGGGAAGCTGGTTCCACCAGTATGATGAAACTGGTTTTTCAGCAGACGTACAGGAAGCCATTTTGAATGGTGATTTCTATTACAACTCTAAAGTTCCTTTCTCTGTTGATTATGCTTGTGGTGATTTGGAAGCATGGGATGGCGATTCTAGCAGCCATGGTACACATGTCAGCGGTATTGTTGCTGGTAACGGTGGTGAGGACTATTATGAAAAGTCTGGTGTTAAGGGTTCTGCCTATGATGCACAAATCATGTTTTTTAAAGTGTTTGATGAAAATGATGACTTTGGACAAGAATCTGATGAAGCCGTATTTGCAGCTTTAGATGACGCTATAACTTTAGGTGTCAATGCTTTCAACTTGTCTCTTGGTATTCCTAACGGATTTACAACTATGAATACTTATGCTCAGGCAGGTTATCAACGTGCATACAATCGAGCTAGTGCTAGTGGTATTTCTATCTGTGTTTCTGCTGGTAATGATGCTCGTGATAGTCATCCAGGTGCTCTAGTAAACGGGTCTACTACTTTGTTACCTAATAGTGCATCACTTGGATTCTCTGGTTCTCTATATGCACCTATGACTATTGCTTCAGCTCAAGGTACAGGATATAGCTATATTAACAATTGGACAGATACTACTGCTCTTGCTGTGAATGCAGCTGGTGAGACTGTAAATACTGTTACAATTACAGATATTTATGATACTGCTTTGGGTAAAACATTGACTGGTACATATGAATTAGTTGATTGTGGTGATGGTTCTTCTATTACACAAGATTTAACTAATAAGATTGCTCTTGTAAAACGTACTTATGGTTATATTCCTTATGATGAAGCAGGTATTAAGGCAGCTCAGCAAAATGCTTATGAAGCTGGTGCTGTAGCTGTATATATGACTTTTGATTATTATGCTGATTATTTTGGTACTAACGGTTTATGGACTGGAGAAAATGGTGAAAACATTCCTGTTTTTGCTGGTGCTTCTACTAACAGTGGTATTTATAGCACTTTGTCTGCTGCTGTTGCTAGTGGTACTGTAAACGTAAGTTTTTCTTCTGTGGATCAAACTCAGCCTGTAACTCGTGAGTATAGTGATAATGGTCCATCAGGTTTCACTTCTTGGGGTGTTACTGAGTCTATGAATTTGAAACCAGATGTAATGTCTCCTGGTGGTAATATTTGGTCTGCAGGTGGAGCATCTGATACAGCTCTTTCTTCAAAGAGTGGTACTTCTATGGCATCTCCAAATGCAGAAGGATTATTTATTCTTGCACAACAGTATGTGGATGATAATTTAGATACTTTTGGAGTAAAAACTGGAACTCAAGAATATTCTAATTTGGTGAATCAGCTAGTAGCTTCTACAGCTAAAGCTTATCAACCATTTGTAAGCTCAAGTAATTTGACTCGTCAAAACTTGTATTTCTCTCCAAGACGCCAGGGAGCTGGTATGGTTAATATTGATAATGTAATCAATAGTTTAGTTGTATTACATAGCGATGTACCTTATAACAGTGTTACTGGGGAAGCTCCACGTACTAAAGTAGAATTAGGCGATAAATTAGGTACAACTTTTGATATTGCATTTACTATGGACAATTATGATTCTGTGGCAAAAACATTTGATGTTTTGGCATGTCTTCAAACTGACAATACTACAGAATCTAATGGACGTACAAATCTTGCTGCTGTTAATACTTATGGTTCAGATATTGATGCAATCGAAGATGGTGTAATGAAAGTTACTTCTATCTCTGGTGGTAGTGTTGTCAGTGATTCTGACAATATCAACCGTTATGCAGATAATGCTTCTGCAACAAAAGTTTCTGTTCCTGCTAACAGTTCAGCTAAGATTGTAGTTAGTGTTACTTTGAATGAAGATACAATGAAAACTTATGATGAGAAATATCCTAACGGTATGTTCTTAGAAGGTTTTGTCTTCTTTGACAATGTAGATTCTGATTACGAGACTCTTAATATTCCTTATATGGGATTCAGAGGAGATTGGAATGCAGCTCCAATATTTGATTTAGCAACTGCTTATGATGATATCAGCAATTTATCTACTTCAGATGCTAATTATCCTTTATTCTACACAACTACTCTTAATTCTTTAGTTAATGGAAGTGATGTAGTTTTAGGTGCAAATCAATTTACTGGAACATCTCTACCAGATTATTTTGGAGGGACTTCAACAAGTTATTATAACACAATCCGTAATTATCTAAATAATTTGCGTACTAATGGAGAGCTAAATGGTGCTTATGTTACTATTTCTCCAAACGGAGATGATATGGATGATATTGCTTATACAGCACTTTATCTATTACGTAATGCTAAGGCTCTTTGCGTAGTAATTAAAGATGAAAACGGAGATATCGTTAACGTTATCGGACCTGATTATGAATATTTTGAAGCAAAAGTTAATGATGGAAATAAAACACAACAGGCTGCTTTGAGCTATGGTACTAAGTATAACCGTCAAATGTACTGGGATGGTACAGACTTTGATGGTAATGTAGTAGAAGAAGGTACTTATACTTTCGAAGTACGAGCTATGTTGGAATATGAATATTTAAATTCTGTAGATTATGGTGATAATGATTCTTGTTTAGATGTTTTATTGAATTCTGACAATGTTCAGACTCAATCTTTCAATGTAAACGTAGATGTAACTGCACCTGAAGTGAATCTATCTCTGACTGGAGATAACTTACTTACTATTAATGCTAGCGATGCATCTGGTATTCAGGCTTTAGCTGTTTATTACAAAGGTGCTCGTGTCAGTGATATTATTCGTGTGAATAATACTGAAACAACTATGACTGTTGATTTGAAGGATTTGATTGAAAACTTACCTAATAATTTTGATGCAAGTGACTTAGAAGTTCAAGTTGTAGACTATGGTATGAATGTAGCTTCAGCTGTAGATCCAGTTGTTGTTAATAAAACTGCATTACAAATCGCTGTAGATACAGCAGGTACTTTAAAAGATCAAGGAGCATTAGACAATGTTGTACCAGCTGTAGTAGCTGAATTTGAAACTGCATTAGATAATGCTACAACAGTTTTAGCAGACCCTAGTGCTAATCAAACTACAGTTGACAGTGCATTCTATCGTTTAGCTAATGCTATTCATATGTTAGGATTTGTCAAAGGTGATAAGACTGCATTGGAAGCATTGATTGAAGAAGCTGAAAAATATGCAGAAGAAAACTACAC
>JAETPY010000048.1 GCA_021770925.1 Erysipelotrichaceae bacterium
ATAAAAAAGTATCTGGACAAGACAAAAGGAACAACTCTCAAAATTAAGTTGTTCCTTCAAAATTAGTTATGCATTTTTTAGGTTGCCCCCTAAATTTCAACGGACTTTTTTTAAGCACCCTAAATTGGACCACCAAATAATTTGGCTTTCCCCCTAAATTATTTGATTACCCAGTCCCTTTTGTTATAATTCTTCAATTTCCCTGATCCATTCTTTTACATTGGCGTCACTTGGCATTCTCCAGTCACCACGTGGTGATAAAGAAACAGTACCTACTTTAGGACCATCTGGAATACAGCTTCGTTTAAACTGTTGGCTAAAGAAGCGCCAGTAAAATTTAGTGAGCCATTTTTTGATTATTTCATCATTGTATTTGTCTTTAAATGCTAGTTTGGTTTTTCTAAATAGTTTACGTGGTTCATCGCCAAAACGAACCATATGATAAATAAAGAAATCATGTAGTTCATAAGGACCAACGATATCCTCGGTTTTTTGAACAATTTTATCGTTTTCTTGAGGTAATAACTCTGGAGAAACAGGAGTGTCTAAGACGTCTTTTAAAATTGTTTCTAATTTTTGACCATGATACAAACTAGCAACATAATTAACTAAATAGCGAACTAAAGTTTTTGGTACAGAAACATTGACAGCATACATGCTCATGTGATCGCCATTATATGTAGACCAGCCGAGAGCCACTTCTGATAAATCACCAGTTCCGATAACTAAACCTCCAACCTGATTAGCCTTGTTCATTAGAATTTCGGTTCTTGTTCTTGCCTGGACATTTTCATAAGTCACATCATGGATATTTTCATCTTGTTGGATATCTTTAAATTGAACTCTTACAGATTCAGTAATATCAATATCATAACTTGTAACGTCTAATTCTTCCATTAGACCTAAAGCGTTATTTTTAGTTCGTGATGTTGTTCCAAAACATGGCATTGTAATAGCAATAATATTTTTAGTATCATAATTTAATTTTTTAAATGCCATAGTACAAACAAGTAATGCTAATGTTGAATCTAATCCTCCGGATATTCCAATTACAGCTTTTTTAATATTAGCTGCCTGTAATCTTTGCATTAGACCACGAGTTTGAATGTCAAATACTTCTTTACATCGTTTTTCTCTTAGTCTAAAATCACTAGGAACAAAAGGATGGGGATCATAATAATAAGTTATATTTAAGTCAACATTTGTTGATTCAAAATGAATAATTTCATAATTATTTAATGATTTAAATGTGGTCATTTTACGTCTTTCATTAGATAATTTTTTAAGATCAAGATCTCCATAAATTATTTCGCTATCAAAGCCATGGCTTTCTTTAATCATAGTACCATTTTCACTAATAATATGATGACCGCTAAACACAATATCAGTTGTACTTTCTCCATTACCAGCATTACTATATACATATCCACAAATCAAACGAGCTGATTGTGAATTTACTAATAAATGACGATAATCTTTTTTACTAGTAACTTCATTACTTGCTGAAGGGTTTAAAATTAATATTGCCCCATTTAAAGCCAAATTAATGCTGGGAGCATCTGGTAACCACAAGTCTTCACAAATCTCAACACCAAATTTAAATTCAGGATTAGTTGTAGAAGCAAAAATATAGTTTTTTCCAAAAGGAACTTTTTGATTATCGAAAATAATTGTAGTGTTTTCTGCAGGTGCAGGTTCAAAACGTCTTGCTTCATAAAATTCTTGATAATTAGGAATATGCGTTTTTGGAACTAATCCTAATAATTTGCCTTGATGAATAACGGCAGCTACATTATATAAGCTGTTTATGTGTTGTAAGGGCATACCAACAATAACAATAATATCTTTATTAGCTGTTTCATCAATAATAACAGATAACTGCTTTTTGGCTTCGTTTAATAATCGATCCTGATTAAATAAATCTTCACAAGTATATCCAGTTAAACATAATTCTGGAAATACTAAAACTTTAGTGTCATTTTCAAAAGCTTCATTAATTAATTTACAAATATGTAAACTGTTATTTTTTACATTAGCAATGCTTGTATCAAATGAAGCAGCTGCTACACGTATATATCCGTCTTTCATTATATCTCCTCCAATGTTTATATTGTACACTTTATGCTATTTCTTAACAATGACTAATTATTTTTTTTAGTTTATCTTGATCTGTTTAAAAGAAAATGTTGAAAAAACAAATATTTCCTGGGAAATTGTTTAAGTTTAGGATATATAATTAATATCTATTTTTATGTATAAGCCCTATAACTTTAAAACATGGTGAAGTCATTTGAGTTTGTTGAATTTAGGGGAAATATAGGTTATAATTAGATATATTTGGAGGGCTTTTTATGAGTTTTGAAATGTTATCGAATTTAGGAATAAAAAAATATGAAATGTGTCGTGATGAACCAGGACGTTTCTTTGCTCGTTCGATAGTAGCTGGTCTTTACTTAGGGTTAGCGACAGTTTTATCAGTTACTTTAGGAACTTTACTATTTCAAAGTAATTTAATTGCTTCTAAGATTGCTGTAGCAGCATCGTTTGGAATTGGACTGGTAATTATTGTTATTTTAGGTTCTGAATTATTTACTGGAAATTGTTTTACAACGATGATACCAGTATATGGTAAAAGACTGAAATTCACTCAAATTATTCCTATGTGGATCGTTTGCTATATTGGAAATTTTATTGGAATTGCATTAATTTGTTTTTTATTCGTTAAAAGTGGCAGCAACCATGATTTATTTGTTACTTATATTGAAAGTATTGTAAGTGGTAAATTGACGTTTGATGTATTGGAATTATTTATCAAGGGGATTTTATGTAACTTTATTGTCTGTGTTGGGGCATATGTGGGAATGAAGATGGAGGATGATACTGCCAAAACGATTATCATGATGATCGTCGTAATGGCATTTGTTTTACCTGGATTTGAGCATAGTATTGCAAATATGGGTTATTTTACATTAGGAATAACAGGATTAGGTACAAGTTTTGACTGGTCATTATTACCTTTACATATGTTAATTGCAACATTAGGCAATATTGTTGGCGGGGGAATATTATTAGGATTTCCATTATATATGATGATAAAGCCAAGAAAATAAATCTTTAGCTTAAGTAGAGATTTTTTATTAGTAATATAATACTTATTATAAATTATTAATGGTATAAGAATATAGAGTAAATAAAATTATAAAATTTCTTGATTTTTTTTTAAAAGTAAGTAGAATATAGGTGTAAATTAGGTATTCCAAAAGAAAAGGAAGAGCGGCTACTCTTCCTTTTCGCTGTTTTACGGGCTGTTATTCTAATTAAATCTGATCAGATTTAATTAGATATAAGATTAGAAATAATATTATTAAGTATTCCATAATTGGAAACACTACTATTTTTAATATGAGCCCGCTGGAATATGTTAACCATATGTTTCCTCCTTCCATTAAAACAGCAGGCGCCCACTTATATTTTATCATGATTGGTACGTTTTTTTGTCTCAACTTTGTTTTATAGTTGTCTTACGATTATCTCACTTTAAATAGCTGAAAGTATTTAAAAATTTTGATAGTTTAGTTTTAAAATTAGGACTATTTTTGATTTGAATTTTTTGCTCTTAAAATATAAAAAGATTAAGTTTAAAAAAAGAACGAATAGTGATAAACTAAGATAAAAGGGGTGATGGTGATGCCTAAAAATATTTATGTTCTTTCAGATCTGCATGGTCATTATAATATTTTTATTAAAATGTTAGAAAAAATTAATTTTTGCAAGGATGATGTGTTGTATATTTTAGGTGATTGTTGTGACCGGGGACCTGACAGTTTAAAGATATATTTATATATTCAAAAATTTAAAAATATTTATTTAATCAAGGGTAATCATGAAATTATGATGCGGGATGCTTTTAAAGTTGATGATCCTGATTCTTCACAAAGAAGAATGTGGTTTCAAAATGGTGGGAATAAAACTTGTACAAGTTATCACCAGTATTTACATAAAAAGGCTTTTGATGAATGTGATTATAAGGTTTTAAAAGCAGCTTTTTATAAAATGATGATTGAATATATAGATCGTTGTCCATCGTTTATTGAAATTAATTGTAATGGGCAGGACTATGTTTTAATTCATGCAGGGATTAATCCAGAGAAAGGATTATATGAACAAACTGAAGAAGAATGTGCCTGGATGCGAGAATATTTTTTTATGTCTAAAGGGCTGGAAAATAAAATTATTATTTTTGGTCATACACCAACATGTTATATTCGCCAGACTAGTAATAGTTTTGATGTTTGGTATGATCCAGTTTTTAAAGATAAGATTGGTATTGATGGAGGTTTAGGTCCATTTGATAATGGACAGCTAAATTGTATATGTTTAAATACAATGGAAGTTTTTGTAATTAAAAAAGATGAGGTATAATTGGGAGGAAAACTATGAATTTATTACTTAGTAAAATATTAACATATTTAAATGGAACTTTGTTGTATGATTCACATTATTGTTTTTGTAAATTTATTGTATATAGATATTTAGAATTAGAAGATATGACATTTGATGAAGTGAGTCAAGAAAGTAAAATCAGTAAAGAAGATATTTTAAGTTTTTGTGCTTTGCTGGGATTTGATGATTATGATAGTTTTAAAGCTAAATTGATTAGAGATCACATGATTCGCCTAGATCAAATTAGAGCTAGAATGCTGGGAATCAGTAGTGAGAAATTGATTGCAGAGATGGAAAAATCATGTTCTAATGAAACAATGAAAGAGTACATTTCAATTATATGTGAAGCTATTTTTAAGGCAAAGCATGTTGTTTTAGTAGGGGCTTTGTATCCTGTGTCAATTGCGGTGGAACTTCAAACTGATTTAGTAACTTTTGGTAAACCAGTAATTCAGTATCATGATTTTGATAAAGGTATCAAGCTTGATAAAGGTGATGTAACAATTTTTGTTTCAGCTACTGGACGCTCAATGAATACTTTTATGCAAATAAAAAAAGAAATGGGTGTTGATTTGTCAACATCAATATTAATTACGCAAAATAAAACTTATAATTTTGGTGAACATAAAATAGCAGATTATGTAATTCATGTACCAGGTAAATTTGATGGAATTAATTTTAATTATCAAATTATGACTATTTGCGATTTACTTCGTGTTCATTATTATCAACAATATTATTTATAAATGAGAAAAAGGTTTTTACTTAATAGAGTAAAAACCTTTTTAAATTAAATAGTTTTCAATTGCTTCTTTACAGCCATCATGATCATTATCACTTACAACAACATCACAAATTTCTTTAATATCTTTATTAGCATTTTGCATAGCAATTGCTAAACCGGCAGTTTTTAAAACGTCATAATCGTTATACGCATCACCAACAGCAATGGTTTCATCTGTTTTGATATTTAAGTAACCACATAACTTAATCAAGCCACTAGCTTTAGTAACATTTAAAGGTGAAATTTCTAAAGAAGTTGTTTCAGCAAAAGCGAAGGTTAGAGGAAGTTCTTTTAATAATTGATAACTTTTTTCTCTTGCCTTTTCATTTTGATGATAAAGATTTATTTTTTCAATCGGATAGTTTTTAGCACAAGAATAGATATCATCAACAACAGTCGTAACACGCTGATACATTGGCTGATATATTCCCATATGATACTTTTCCATTTCATTAAGATTCTTTTTAGAAACAATGGAAGTACCATTAGTAATAATACAAATCATTATATCATCTTGATTAGCTGTTTCTAAGATCCTTTCAATCATTTTTGATGGTATGTGTTCTTGATGGATTATTTTTTTATTTTTTAAATCATAGATCAAAGCACCGCTTTCTAAAATGCCATATTGAATGCTGCTAAGTTCATTTTCATAATCATTTAACTCTGCTACTGCTCTTCCTGTTGATAAAACAACATACTTATTTGCTTCTAGTGCTTTTTTTATTGCTAGAACAGTTGGTTTTGAAATCTTTTTTTGACTATTTAATAATGTGCCATCCATATCTAGTGCAATTAGTTTATATTTTGTCATAGATTAATTACCCCTTTCTTTTATTTTTATTATAATAGATAAAAAAAATAAGAGATATTTTTTTCTAAAACTGCAAACTTAATCTTAGTTATGCTATAATAACCACAAAATATGGAGGAGTGTCATGAAATCAAAAATAAATGCAACAACTAGTTTATATGCTTTTATTGCTAGTCCAGCTCATCATTCTAAATCACCAGCTATGCATAATTGTGCATTTAAAGAATTAAATATAGATAGTGTTTATTTAGCATTTGATATTAAAAATGAAGAACTTTTAGATACGCTTAAAGGTTTTAAGGCTTTAAAGGTAAAAGGGGCAAATATTTCTATGCCTCATAAACAGACTATTATTCCTTATTTGGATAAAATTTCAACAGTATCAAGATTATGTAATGCAGTTAATACAATTAAATTAGTAGATGATAAATATTATGGAACTATTACAGATGGTGCAGGTTTTATCAAAAGTTTGGAGGAACAAAACTGGACAATTAAAAATAACAAAATAACAATGGTTGGAGCTGGCGGAGCATCTATGGCAATTATGGTTCAAATGGCTGTAGATGGTGCAAGTGAGATTGTTATTTATAATCGCAGTAAACGTCTTGAAGTTATAGAAATTATCAATAATACGATCAAAGAAACTAATTGCAAAATTACATTTAAGTTATTAAGCGATTTGGAATCTTTAAAGCAGGATATGCATAACAGCTATTTATTTATTAATACTACAGGGGTCGGAATGGAACCAATGCCTGGTCAATCGGTTGTACCTGATGAATCATATTTTGTGTCCAGGTTAAAAGTAGCCGATATTATTTATCAGCCTGCGGTTACAAAGATGCTGCAAATGGCTAAAAATAGAGGTTGTGAAGTAATGAACGGAGAATTGATGTTATTATATCAAGGGGCTGAATCTTTTAAAATCTGGACAGGACAGGACATGCCAATCAATAAGGTTAAAGAAGTTTTAGGAATCGAGGTAAAGAAATGAAAGAATTAATTATAGCTTCAACAAATCAAGGTAAAATAAAAGAAATTAGAGCAATGTTAAAAGATATTGATATTGAAGTATTAGCAATGAATGATGTTTTAAATGATGATATTGAAATCGAAGAAAACGGAACGACATTTAAAGAAAATGCACTAATCAAAGCAAGTACAATTGCTAAGATTGTAAATAAACCAGTTTTAGCTGATGATAGTGGATTAGAAGTAGATGCTTTAGATAAGCAGCCAGGAATTTATTCAGCTCGTTTTTTAGGTGCTGATACTAGTTATGAAATAAAAAATCAATATATTATTGATGCTGTTAAAGATAAAAATCGTAACGCCCGTTTTGTTTGTGCAATGGCATTAGTAATTCCTGGTCAAGAACCTATTTTAATTGAGGAGACGATGGAAGGATTGATCAATGATAAAATAGAAGGTGAAAATGGTTTTGGTTATGATCCAATCTTTTATTTTCCACCTTGTAAGATGACCTCAGCGATGATGTCAATGGAAGAAAAAAATAAGCATTCACATCGTGCGAAAGCTTTAAAAGAACTATATGCAATATTATACGAGGAGATATTATAATGAATCATATTGTTTTAGTACATCCTGCAATTCCTCAAAATACTGGAAATATTATGAGAACTTGTGTAGCTACTAATACAAGTTTGCATATTATTAAACCAATGAGTTTTGAGTTGGATGATAAAAAGATGAAGAGAGCAGGATTGGATTATGTCAAAGATTTAGATTTACATGTTTATGATAGCTATGAAGATTTTGTCCAAAGTAATCCTGGTGAATATCATTTTTTTACTCGTTATTCGAATTTATGTTTTACAGATCAAGATTTTAGTGATGATAGTAAAGAGCATTATTTGTTCTTTGGACATGAACATGATGGAATACCTAAAGAGATATTAATTAAACATTTAGATTGCTGTTTAAGAATTCCAATGAGTGATAAGGTTAGAAGTCTGAATTTATCAAATTGTGCTGCCATTTGTATATATGAGGTTTTAAGACAGCAAAATTATCCAAATCTATCTAAAGTAGAGGTTCAAAAGGGAGAAGACTTCTTATATGAGTTATAATAAAAAAGACGTCTTTTTATCAATTGTGCTTATGATTTTTATTATTTCATTTGCAGTAGTATTTACAGTCTTTTTTAAACAGTTATATTATTTTGATATCAATTATTTAAATATTGATTTAAGTAGTGGAATGTCTATAGAAACAATTAAAGAAAATTATAATGTTTTAATTGATTATCAGTCTATTTTCTATCAGGGGGCTTTGAAATTGCCTGATTTTGTTATGTCAACTAGTGGAAGAATTCATTTTCAGGAAGTTAAAGTTATTTTCGAAACAATTCAAATTACAATGATCGTTAGTGGACTGATAGTAGTTCCAATGGTGATTAAACGTTTAAAAGAAAAGGAATACCGATTTTTTAAATTAGCTGGGATGTTGACAATCGTTATTCCTGCTATGTTAGGCTTTGTTGTAGCTTTAGATTTTGACAGTGCTTTTGTACTATTTCATAAAATAGTCTTTAGAAATGATTTTTGGATATTTGATTATCGAAGTGATCCTGTAATTAGAATTTTGCCAGAGACATTTTTTATGCACTGCTTTATCTTGATAGTGGCAATTGTGATTATTTTAGCGTTGTTATGTTTAGCATTTTATTATCATAAACAAAAACAAATAATAAGCGATACTAGTCTATAGTATCGTTGTAATCATGAATTATATATTCTGGCTTTGTTATTGTTAACGAAGCCTTTGTTTTATCTTTGAAAATCTTAATAATAATACTAATAAAAAAGAATAAACTAATTAACAGAGGAGTTATAAAAAACTTCTTTTTTAATGTTCCATAAGCTAATAATAGAGTAATTAATAGGGAATTTAAAGGATAATAAAAAGGAAGACTTTTGGTCAATAATTTAGATTTTTTTAAAAAATAACATAAAGTATCATGATTCCATAGTTCTACTTCATTATTTTTAGCTAAATTTATAGCCGCTTTAGTAAAAGTATTATTTGTAAAAACAACAGGAATATCACAATTATAATATACACAGCCGCTTTTAGCTTCCTGAATAGCTTTAATTCCAACCGATTTATTATAACGTTTACATTGTATGGCATAAGTATAATCATTTTTTGTGGCAATAACATCAATTCCATAGTCATTGCTGTTTTTAGATATTGTTACATTTTTAAAATTATTTTTTTCTAACAATATTTTTGTAAAGGATTCAAATTGGTAACCATCAAGATTATTGATATATTCAAAGTTAAGATTATTAAAATAAATATTTTTAATAATCCGATAAATGATTTTAAATATCCAGATTATTATTTTAAAAGGCAGGGTAATGATATTATTAATTAACCAAATAAATACTAATTTCATTAGCTCACCTCCGTTTGGACATTATAACATGATAAATGACAAAATTGTAAGATTATGTAATTTTGTTCGATGTTTTTTTATTTAGAAAAATTATATGATGTAGATACGAGGTGATAATAATGGATAAAATCAAAGAATTATTGGAAATAATTGAATTTAGTTTTAAATTATATTTTTCAAAATAAAAAGCCTTGGTTGACAAGGCTCTTATCCTAAAAAGAAAGTATTTACTTCAAAGTGTGCTTGAGGATGATCGCATGCTGGACATCTTTCTGGAGCTTCTAAACCTTCATAGACGAAACCACAGTTATTGCATTTCCAAACTACAGGACTTTCTTTTTTAAAAGTCGTACCATCTTCTAAAGCTGCTAATAATTTTAGATATCTTTCTTCGTGATGTTTTTCAGCTATTGCGATACTGTCTAAAATAGCTGCAATATCTTCAAAACCTTCTTCACGAGCAGTTTTAGCAAAACTTGGATACATTTCAGTATATTCTTCATTTTCACCAGCAGCTGCAGCTTTTAAATTTTCAGCTGTGTTTCCTAATAATACAGGAAAGTTGCCTTCTGTATATAAAGTTTCTCCTGCTAAATCTTTATTCATTAATTTCATTAATCTTTTTGCATGTTCTTTTTCTTGATTAGCAGTTTCTAAGAAAATATTTTGAATTTGTACAAAACCTTCTTTTTTTGCAATTGAAGCATAATAAGTATAACGATTCCGTGCTTGACTTTCTCCTGCAAAAGCATGCATTAGATTATTTGCTGTCTTTGTTCCTTTAAGTGTCATAGTTTAATTTCCTCCATTCAATTTTTAGTTTTTAAACAATTTTTGCAAGTTCCACTGAAAACAAGATCAACTTTTTCAATTTGATGTTCAGTTTCTTTTTGCACATCATTACTAATCCTTTCATCATCATAGATAATATCAAATACTTGTTGACATTCTTTACAGACAAAATGATGGTGGGCTGAAAGATCAGCATCGAAGTGTACAGTAGTTTGACCCACATCTAATTTTTTTATCAATTTTGCCTCTGATAAAAAATTAAGATTACGATACACTGTTCCCAAGCTTAAACTAGGATTATCTTTTATTAATTCTGTATAAATTATTTCTGCAGTTGGATGATCGCATCTAGATTTTAGATTTTTATATATAAGTTCTCGTTGCTTAGAATATCTAGTTTTTGTCATATGCTTGCTCCCTTCATAATAGTAATGGTTACTATTATAATATTATATTATTTTAAAACAGTCAATACTAATGATAACTATTCTTGATAAGATTTGAAAATTATTTATGTTAAGTAATAAATATAGATAAAGATTATAAAATAAAGGTGTATATAATAAAACAGATCATAAAGGAAAAAACTCCATGATATAAACGAGCTATAAAATAATCTTTAAAGCTATATTCAATTCCATATAATAAATTATCAGTCTGCATCATTACACTAATACCGCTAAAAGATAAATTAAAACATATTAAACTATAAATAAGAGGAGTATGCCTAAATTGTAATAATTGTAAGCTGCCCGAGCTAAATTCAAGAATCCCTTGGATAGCAGCATTAAAAAAACTGTCTTTGATAACATGAGATAAAGCATATCCAATAAATTGAAAGACCAGCATATATCCTAAAATAAAGATAAAAGCATAACAAGAACTAAGAATACTTTGTTTTAAAGCTTCAACAAAGTTTAAATGCGGCTGTTTTAATTTGGCAAGAGATTCCTGGAGGGTTTGGAATTGATAATGTTTATGATAAAACAGTGCTCTAATAATACTGGGAACTAAATGACATAAGTAGATAATAGCAGGGTTTTCTAAATCTAAGGATACAAAGATAAAAGAAATTGAAGCAAAAGATGCGATTGAAAGTAAATGCTGCAGTTCATCTTGATCAATGTATTTTAGTTCATAAGCTTCTTTAATCATTTTTATATTAGTAGGATAACCACAAAAAAAGGAGATAAAGTATATCGAAGACATAATGGGTGATAATTTAAATAATGGTTTAAATAACCATTGAATTAAGTAACTAAAAAGATTTAATAATCCCAGTGATAGACATAATGAGATTAAGATCATAAATGGTAATAAAGATGGCAAAAGATTGTTAATGACTATTTTAATGACATTGTTGGAAAGTGAAACAATTTGAAACATATTAAAAAAAGAGAACAGAGTAATAAATGCAACTAATACTAAAGTAAAGTAATAATTTAATTTTTTCATATATACCTCCATTTCCGCCCGCCTTCGTCGGTTGGACACAAACATGTGATTAAAACTATAATTTACTATTAATCTAAACAAATTTAGAATATTATTATGTGATTTGTTTTTATCATAAGTAATATCTATAATTTCTTTTCTTTTTTTGATTAATAACAAATTTTATTTTCACACTTTTTCCTTCTAGTAATATTTAATAAGATGGGGTAAAATTAAGTGAGGTGAAAAAATGAGAGCCCTAATTGTAGGTGTTAGATATAAAGATATGGATTATGATTTAGATAATTCATTAATTGAATTAGAAGAATTATGTAAAGCATGTAATATTGAAGTAGTAAAGAAATGTATTCAGAGTTTAGATAGAGTTAATCCTTCGTTATACATTGGTACTGGAAAAGTTCAGGAAATTAAAATGCAGTTAACAGATGTTGATATGGTTGTCTTTGATGAAGAGTTGTCACCATTACAAGTAAAAAATTTAACGGATATTTTAGATATTGAAGTAACTGATAGAACTGATTTGATTTTACGGATCTTTGAAGTAAGAGCTAAAAGCAAAGAAGCTAAATTACAAGTAGAAATCGCTAAAGGTCAATACTTATTACCACGTTTAGCAGGAATGAAAGAACATTTGTACAACCAGCAGGGTGGATCTGGATTTCGTGGTAGCGGAGAAAAACAGCTGGAATTAGATCGAAGGCTTATTTCTAATCAGATAGTCCAAGCTAAAAGACAGTTGGCAAAAATCGTCAAACAGCGACAAAATCAACGAAAAAGACGTAAAAACAACGAGATGAAGGTAATTGCATTAGTTGGTTATACTAATAGTGGGAAAAGTACGTTAATGAATGCTTTTTGTCTTAATAAAAATAAGCAGGTATTGCAAAAAGACATGTTATTTGCAACTTTGCAAACAGCTACGCGAAATGTTGTGATTAATCAACATGCTTGTTTGCTTACGGACACAGTTGGTTTTATTGATCGCTTACCACATCATTTAATTCAGGCTTTTCGTTCGACCCTTGAGGAAGTCGTTGAAGCAGATTTATTAATTCATGTAGTTGATGCTTCAAATCCGAATTATGAAGCTTATATTAAGACAACTAATCAGGTATTGAATGAACTAGGGGTAAAGGATACACCGATGATTTATGCATATAATAAAGTTGATTTAGATAAATATGGTTTTATTGTACCAGTAGAACCATATGTGTTTATTTCGGCTAAGGAGCGAATCGGATTAGACCAATTAGAAAAGGCTATCAGTAGTATCCTTTTTAAAGATTATGCAATTTATGATTTAAATATTCCTTATCAAGATGGAGAAGTATTTAAGTATTTACATCAACATAGTTTAGTGTTAGAATTTCAGTATTTGGAAGATAGTATTTATTTGAAAGTTGAAATGCACCCAAGTGAGATAACTAAATATAATAAATATTTATTAAAAAATTGAAGGAGGTTTTATCATGGATGAAAAGAAATTATTTCGATTAGATTTAGCAATCGCAGTTGAAGCTGCTTCTGCTAAAGAAGCATTTGATATTTTGATAACTGATGAAACATTGAAACAAGTTCAAAAATTAATAATTCAGTCTAAAGATAATATTAAGGAAATGTTTGAAAAGGAAGAAAAACCAGCAATAATCAACTAGTTGATTATTGTTTTTATTTTTGATAAAATCTATAAAATAAAGGGGGATTAAAAATGAACTTACATGGAAGAAGTTTTTTAACACTTAAAGATTATTCAAAAGAGGAAATTAGATATTTATTAGATTTAGCTCACAAATTAAAGTCTGATAAAAAGAAAGGAATTTTAGGTAACCGTTTAGCAGGAAAAAATATTGTTTTGTTATTTGAAAAAACGTCAACAAGAACTAGATGTGCTTTTGAAGTTGCTGCTTTAGATGAAGGAGGACATGTAACCTTTTTATCTAATTCGCAAATGGGAAAAAAAGAATCAATTGAAGATACCGCTAAGGTATTAGGAAGAATGTATGATGGAATCGAATTTAGAGGTTTTGAACAAAGTACAGTTGAAGCTTTGCGTGACCATTCAGGAGTACCTGTGTGGAATGGATTAACTGATGTTGATCATCCAACTCAAACATTAGCTGATTTTTTAACGATTGAAGAACATTTAGATAAACCATTAAATGAAGTGAAATTTGTATTTACAGGTGATATTCGTAATAATGTTTGTTATGGTTTAATGTATGGAGCTGCTAAAATGGGAATGCATTTTGTTGCTTTAGGACCAGACGAATTAAAAATGGATCCAGATGTAGTTGCTTATTGTAATGAAGAAGCAGCTAAATCAGGGGGAAGTTTAACGATTACCAGCAATGTTGATGAAGCAGTTAAAGGAGCAGATGTTATTTATACAGATATTTGGGTATCAATGGGAGAAGCTGAAGAATTGTATCCAAAAAGAGTAAAACTTTTATCACCATATAAAGTTACTCAAGAAATGATGGCTAAAACAGATAATCCAAAAACTTTATTTATGCATTGTTTACCATCATTCCATGATTTTGATACAACTGTGGCAAAAGAGAAATATGAACAAGGTATTGATATTCGTGAAGTAGAAGATGAAGTATTTAGAAGTGCTAACTCAGTTGTTTTTGATGAAGCTGAAAATAGAATGCATACAATTAAAGCGGTGATGGTTGCAACTTTAGGAAAAGAATAAAACGGAATCATGTTCCGTTTTTTAGTTTATCTGCAAATAGTATTAGGCGTGATTTATAAAATGAAGTATTTATTTAATAATAATTACATTAACTTATACAATAAAACAGTTGTAAAATACTGGTTAATAAGTATCTTTGTGAAAAAGAAATGACGGTATCTAAACGCTATGTTATAATTAAAAATAATAATTTATCAAATAGTTTTATTTTGGAAGATTACTACTAATTAACAAAAAGAATAAAGATTATTTGTTAGTTATTTAATAAATGAAGGTGATATATAATGAAATTTAATAAGGCTTATAAAAAATGGAATAGATTTTTTAACATATCAATAATACTTGCAATTATAGGTATGGTATATCTAATTCAATCTATCATTTATTTCAAACCAAATTTTTTAATTCTACTTATATTGGGTTCAACATTTTTAATAATAGATTATATATATATTAGAAGATATAAAAAAAACAATGATATTAAAAAGATAAAAGTTAATAATGACATAAACAGGGAATTATATGATAAATCTGTAAAACACTTTATTAACTGGTTATTTCTATTATTTATTCAATTAATAATGGTGACTTTTAGTTCCATCACCTTAATATTTAATTCCAAAGTAAATGAAATATTAGAATTATTTAATTATAGATTATTCTTTTTTGAATTAATAATCTTTTTCTTAGTTAAAAACTATTTAAAGTTAAAACTTTTATGTAAAATAGATGATATAGATAAAAAAGAAGTATGTAATAAAGAATTTAAAAAAATAATATTATTTAATATTTTGTATTATATATTAACTTGTATAATTTACTATTTCTTTGAAAAAATATTTGTGTTATCACCAGCATCAATATTTGTAACAATATTATCAATTATTACAATATTGTATAATTTCACATTAATAAATAAAATAACTTATAAAAAAAGAAAACCAAATAAAATAGTTGTTGGAACTACAGCAATCTTATTATTAATTGCTGGTGGTTATAATTATTTATCAAAAGATATATGGCTGGTTCAACCTTATATAAATTCAGTAAGCTATTTAAATGAATCAAATAATAAAATTATATATGATAATAACAGTGGAATTTATAGAATAACAATGGAAAAAGAAGATTTTAAAATATTACAACTGACAGATATACATTTAGGTGGCAGTGCCTTATCATACGATAAGGACTTAAAAGCACTAAAAACTGTTTATACATTAATCGAAGAAACTAGACCGGATTTAGTAATTGTTACTGGAGATTTAACATTCCCAGTAGGTTATGCTTCTTTTTCGTTAAACAATACAGCTCCAGTCGGTCAATTTGCAGCGTTTATGAGAAACATCGGAATACCTTGGGCATTTACTTATGGAAATCACGATACTGAATCGTATGCTGTTTCTGGTAAAAGCGAATTAAATGACTTATATAAATCATTATCTTATAAAACGAGTCGCAATTTATTATATCCATATATACAACCTGATATCACAGGAAGAAACAACCAAATTATAGAAGTCAGAAATAATGATGGCACCCTAAATCAAGCATTGTTCTTAATTGATTCAAATGCATATACAGAGAATGGCTTTAATAAATATGATTATATTCATGATGATCAAGTGAAATGGTATAAAGAAAATGTTGAAAGAATGAATAATGAAGAAAATAAAATAATCTCTTCTCTTGTATTCTTCCATATGCCCCTTCAAGAATATGAAACAGCTTATAATTTATATTTAGAAAAAAGCAATAAAGTAAAATATTATTTTGGTTCTAATGATGAAAAATTTATAGATAAAATTTGTGATTCAGAATACCCAAGTAAACTATTTGATACTGCTGTTGAATTAAAGAGTACAAAAGGGATGTTTTGTGGACATGATCATTACAATAATATATCATTGGAATATAAAGGAATAAGATTAACTTATGGAATGAGTATAGATTATTTAGCTATGCCGGGTATCGCAAGAGATACAAAACAAAGAGGAGCAACATTAATAACGATACATAAGGATAGTTCAATTAATATAAAACAAATACCTTATAATGAGTAATAATTTTTTAATAAATTTGAAGTTAGGAGTTAGTTTAATAATGAGTAAATATGAACCATTATGGAAGCATTTAAAGGAAAATAATAAGGAAAATTATATATTAACTTATAAAGAACTCAGAAATATTTTGGGATTTAATATAGACCATTCATTTTTAACATATAAAAAAGAATCTAAAGAATATGGATATGAAGTTACAAAAATATCAATGAAAGAAAAAACAATAATTTTTAATAAGATATAACCGCATATTGAAATTTAAGGAGGTAGTAAAAAATGAAAATACCTTTATTAATAAGTTCAGTGCTGCTGATCGTTATATCTATTCCATTATATATGGGTAAATTTTCAAAAATAATTGCAGGATATAATACAATGAGTTCTAAGAAAAATATAATGAATTAAAGTTATGTAGAATATTAGCTATCACATTAAGTGTGAATGCATTGATTTTAATCTTAGGATCAATAGAAACTATAAGTTTTAATGATACATTGATTATCAGTATAGTTATTTTAATTGTTAGAAGTATATCAAGTAATATTATTTCTAGAAAATAGAATAAAATAAGATGTTTAAAAAAGTAAATTGTAATTTATTGAGTTATAAAAATTTATGGAGGTTTAAATATGGAATTAAAGAATACTTTATTGATTGTAACAGATATAGATAAGACGGTAGAGTTTTATAAAAAAGTTCTTGGACTTCATGTAATTATGGATTTTGGTGCAAATAAAACTTTGACTGGCGGTTTATGCTTACAGACTCTTGAAACATGGAAAAACTTTATAGGTACGAGTGAAATTCGTTTTGGTACAAATAATGCTGAAATTTATTTTGAAGAAGATAATTTTGATACGTTTATAGAAACATTGAAGAAATTTGATATTAAATATGTTCATCCTGTTAAAGAACATTCATGGGGACAGCGTGTAGTTCGTTTCTATGATCTGGATAAACATATAATTGAAGTTGGAGAAAATATGAAGGCAGTCTGCAAGCGTTTTTTAGACAGTGGTATGACACCTGAACAGGTTGCACAGCGCATGGATGTACCAATGAAATTTATAAAAGAATGTATGTGATAAATCATAGCTGTTGTTATTTTAATATGTCTGTCTTGATGACTGGTTTGCTATGTTGGATAAATGTTATAGACAATAAAGAAATTGTAAATTATAGTTTTATAAAGTATAAATTTCTTTGCCTATGTGGTACGATTATGCATTCAATTGTATAATATAAAAATTTGATATTGCATATGACAGTTGGTTTTGATATTAACTGTCTTTTTTGTAGTCAAACAAAAAGGAATAATGAGTTGTTTATTTAAAAATTGAACAAATAGAAAAAATATAGAAGCAAATTTGAAAACTCATTAATGAATTGGAATAAATCTAGTGAAAAAGAGTTTTGTATATGATAGTATTTGTATGTATTGTAATAATAAATTTTTGTTTTATAAGAAACAAAAAGATATTTGAGAGAGGAAAGGCTGGTAAATGCCGATATATTTACTTGATAGGCATCAGCTGTTAATAGATGATGCTTACTAATCTTTTTTTGGATTATCTAATATGAGCAGTTATTGTTGAAAAATATAACAGATGATATGAAAAAATATTGTTAAATATGTGTTTTGAATAAGATTGTTCTAAAAGAAGATGGAAATTTGAGTATATTTAATTAGGATCTGGATATAGCATATCTGTCAAAAAGAAAATGCTGATAAAATAATCAAAAATTTATCCTTTATTTATAAATAAAGAAATGTGTTATTATATAGAAAGGTGATAAAAAAATGCGACGTGTTTATGTCATAAGTGATCTTCATGGATATTATGATTTATTTATTAAATTATTAGAAAAAATTTCATTTAATGAATTTGATTTATTATATATATTAGGTGATGTGTGTGATCGCGGGCCAGATAGCCTAAAAATTTTATTTTATATTCAACAACATGATAATATTATTTTAATTAAGGGAAATCATGAATATATGATGCAGGAAGCATTATATTATGGTGTCTATTATGATGATATCGATTATCCTTCAAAAGCCTTCAGGTTATGGTTAGCCAATGGTGGGGATACGACAATGGAAAATATTCGTCAGTATCTTCAAAAAGATAAATTGAAATATGAAGATTATCGAGTTGTTAGAAGTGCATTTTTAAAGAATTTATATGAGTATTTGAATAATTTGCCCGAATATTTAGAAATAGAAGTTAATAATCAAAGTTATGTTTTAGTCCATGCAGGAATAGATGTTAAGATTCCTTTAGATAAGCAGGATTTGAATACGTTACTTTGGATTAGAGAAGGATTTTATTTACAACGTGGTGATTTAACTAAAATTTATGTTTTTGGTCATACACCTACAGCATTATTAAATAAAGATTATAGTTTTAATATATGGCTTGATGAAATCCATCATAATAAAATTGGAATTGATGGTGGTCTAGCTTGTGGAACAGTAGGACAATTAAATTGTCTGTGCTTAAATGATGGTCAAATTACAATTATTCATAAGGGAGGGTAAAGGATGCGCAGTGCTTTTTATAATCTGATTAATTTTATAAATACAACTAATATCAATGATGTTTATGCTAATGCAGCAAGAATGATTTTACAAAATATCGATTTAATTCCTGAAAGTACAATAACTGATGTTGCTGATTTTTGTTTTGTGTCAACAGCTACAATTTCTAGATTATGTCGTAAGCTTAATTATGAATCGTTTGTTGATTTTAAGATGGATATTACAATGAATCTTAATTATTTTAATCGTGATGTGTTAAGACTACAGTTTGATCATCAATTACCACAGCGTGAATATTTACATAAAGGTAAAAAAGTATTTAAGGCTCATTTTGAAAACATTATTGATAATCTACGGGCAACATATGATAGCATTAATTATGAGGATTTAGAATTTATTGTTGATAAGATTCATAGTGCTGATAGAGTTTGTTTTGCAGGCAATTTTTTTACACAGTCTGTTTCAATGCAGCTGCAGATCGAACTTTCTTATTTAGGTAAAGAATGCAGTGGAATGTATCCTTTGCAGCAGCAGATTTTGGTAATTGAACAATTAACAAAAAAGGATGTAATTATTGTATCGAGTATTGCTGGTGGTTTTATGATCGACAATCCTGATGTAATGAGAGCTATTTCTAAATCTCCAGCTTATAAAATTGTAATAACACAATTAGATAAGTTTGTTTATAGTAATTTGGTAGATATGATTTTACAAGTAGGGACAGATCATCAGTCTTTGATTGGTAAATTTTCAATTACATATATTTTTGAGGTTTTAGAAGCACTATATCATCTTAAATATGGAACTAAGGATATAAAAAGTACTAATGTATAGCGATCATTGTGATAATATATATTTTAATCTTAAATTTTTTATGATAGTATTTATAATAATATGGCGAAACTATTGATTTTATTAGTTTTCGTCATTTTTGTTGATAAGTTAAAAAATAAAATATGGCTAAAAAGTATAAATAAATTATTTAAAAATATAAATATGTTTTTATGTAAATAATGTATTATTGTAATATGAAACCGTTTACATTAAACGATAGGATTATAAACTAATAAATAAAATTTGTAAGTAAGAGACAGATTTTTAAGATAATATAGATTTTATATCTTGATTTAGAAAAATAATCTATGTTTTTATCATGCTCTATAATTAAATTTAGGTAAATGGGTTTTATGACGAAATTGTAATTTATAAAGAGAGAGGTGAAAAATATTATTATAATGTAAAATTTATTAAGCAGAAAATAATTATGGGAAAAGGATATAAGATGAAAGGATGGAAAGGATGAAATCAAATAAAATAGCATTATCATTAGCGATGATTATGTCTCTTGTGACAGTAGTGCCAGGAACAAGTTTTATAAATGCTGCTGAAAATTATATTAGTGATAGTGATTTATCATTGGTGAATATATCAGCACCAGAAGCTTGGGGAGCTACTCCCACAAATGAACAATATCGTTATCAAAAAGAAGAGTTAGCTGGCTTTGTTCATTTTGGTCCAAATACATTCAATGAAATTGAATGGGGAGAAAAGTGTGAAAAATAATTGAACCCAATCGTGAGTAAAAACACAAAAAAAGACGAACTTAAAAACAAGTTCAGTTTTACTTAGAAAAAACAGAATATTATTTAGGAATATCTTGAA
>JAETPY010000049.1 GCA_021770925.1 Erysipelotrichaceae bacterium
GATCATGAAAAAGAAGTTGGAAATGTTTAATGAAGATGAACTGTTAAGAGATATGTATTATAAGCGGGATTTAAACAGAGCAGCTAATGAATCTGAAAAGCAGGAAATATATGAAAGGGGATTGGCTAAAGGAGAGATAAAGGGCTTTGCCAAAGGGGCATTAAAAAGAACTGTTGATTTAATTGAAGCAAGATATGGGATAAGAGAAGAAGAATGGATATTATCGCTAAATGTTAAACAACTAAAAGCGATTGACAAAATAATCTTTGAAGAAAATGTATATGAAAAGTTTAAACAAAGAATAGATAAGATAAAAGGAACAGAAAAATAAAATCTGTTCCTATATTATTACTAAAAATCAAACTGATGAATACGATATTTAGTGATCCATTTCAGATTAATTATAGAACCAACTTAAAACAGATCTTAGAATTTATATAAATTATTTCTCCAGCCTGTTTAAGAAATAACATCCACAATATAAAATCAACCAAATAATCCCAATAATTAATAAATTAACATTCACCTCATTATTTAGATAAAAATAAACTTTTAAATCATCATATAAACTCATCAATAAAACCAGAATAATAATAACGATAAACATAATTAGTAATTTTATTTTACCATCATCTTTTTTTATCACATTAAAAAATTTTTTATCAAAAATTTTAAAAGCATCTAACAACATATATATTCCTAAAATAATCATCATTAAAAATAAATCTGTAGGACAAAAAATTAAATCTATTCCTAAATTTCCTTCAACTATCTGCGCAAAATACAAAATAAAAATAACTCCAGGATAAAAAACATATGTAAACAGCTTAAAATATTCCTTTATTTTTTCCATCTTTCCTCCAATAAAAATCAGGGATTACTAGCCCTGATTTGTGCGGTGCTCTTTAATTATTTTTGCAATTTTATCTTTCGCTTCAATAATATCATCATTTTCAACAACATATTTATATTCATCTTTAGTAGCTATTTCTTTTCTCGCTTTAGCTAATCGTTGTTGAACAATTTTTTCTTCTTCTGTTCTTCGTCCTCTTATTCTTCTTTCAAGTTCTTCCATACTTGGGGGTACAATAAAAATAGTTGTAGCTTCAGGACACTTTTCCATCACTTGAAGTGCACCCTGAACTTCGATTTCCAATACTACATTTTTCCCCTCATTTAATAGTTGGTCAACGTAATCTTTTGGAGTTCCATAATAATTTCCAACAAATTGTGCCCACTCTAATAATTTACCTTCATCAATTTTCTTTTTAAAATCATCCTCTTCGACAAAAAAATAATCAATCCCATCTCTTTCGTTTGGGCGCGGCTTACGTGTTGTCATCGAGATTGAATAAGCTAAATTCAAGCTATCATCTTTGAACAATTCCTCTCTTACTGTTCCTTTACCTACTCCACTTGGACCACTAAGAATTATCAACATTCCTTTTTGCACTTATAACACCCCTTTTTTATGATAAGTTCATCATACAAAATACACCTTATAATGTCAATTGTTTTCAATCTATGTTATACTATTTTAGGTGATAAAAATGGCTTATGATGGAATAATGATGCATCAAGTAATCAATGAATTAAATGAAACTATAACTGGTGGTAGAATTAACAAAATCTACCAAATATCCAAATATGAATTATTAATACAGGTAAGGAGTAATCGTAAAAATTATAAACTGTTACTTTCTTGTCATCCTATGTATGCAAGAATTCAGTTAACAAATTTAGATTATCCAACCCCCGAAAACCCAAATCCTTTAACAATGTTATTTAGAAAACATCTTGAAGGAGGATATATTAAAGAAATCAAACAAATAGAATTAGATCGTATTTGTCATATTCTTTTTAGCTGTCATAATGAATTTGGTGATTATGTCGAATATCACTGTTATATTGAAATAATGGGTAAACATTCTAACATTATTCTTTGTAATCAGGATAAAAAAATCCTTGACTGTTTAAAAAGAATAACTCCTAATATAAACAGTGAGCGTTTTGTTCAACCTGGAGCAATATATCAATTACCTCCAGTAAATTTCAATAAATTTAATCCTTTCAATCATGACTTTATTGAGAATAATAACCTGACAAAAATATATCAAGGAATTTCTCCAATTCTTTCTAAAGAAATACTATATCTTCATGATAATGGTACTGATTTCAAAACTGTCATGAAAGAAATTAAAAACAGCAGGCAATTATACATCAGTAAAACAGAGCAAAAAGAATATTTTCACTTAATACCTCTAACCCACTTACAAATAAATCCTCAAGTATATCCATTATTTGATGGTTTAGATCAACATTTTAATTTAATTGATCAAAAAGAGCGAATCAAACAACAGACTTCTAATTTACTTAAATTCATTTCAAATGAACACCAAAAAAACATCTCTAAACTAACTAAACTTCAAACAACATTAGAAGATTCTCAAAACAGTGATGAATATCGGATTATTGGTGATTTATTATATTCTAATTTACATCTACTAAAAAAAGGAATGAAACACATAGAATTAGATAATTATTATGATAATAGCAGAATCATGGTTGATTTAGATGAAAAACTTGATCCTAAAGCAAATGCTCAAAAATATTATAATAAGTATCAAAAGGCTAAAAATTCAATTAATGTTTTAAATGAACAAATTAATTTAACAAAAAAAGAAATCGAATATTTTGACAGTTTACTAACTTTAATGGATAATGCATCATATTATGATGCATTAGAGATAAAAGAAGAATTAGAAAATTTAGGTTATTTAAAGAAAAAAAAGAAAGTCAATACTATTCGCAAAAACAAAAAACCTGCTTTTGAAACATACTATACTAAAGATGGAATTGAAATATGTATTGGTAAAAACAATCTACAAAATGATTATTTGACATTTAAACATGCACATCGTTACGATACCTGGTTTCATGTTAAGGATATGCCAGGTAGTCATGTTGTGGTTAAAGGTGATAAATTAGATGAGTATACAATTCGATTAGCCAGCAATATTGCAGCATATTACTCTAAAGGTAAAAACAGCAGCAGTGTACCAGTAAATTATACGCTAATCAAGACTTTGAAAAAACCAAATGGTGCTAAACCTGGTCAAGTTATTTTAGATAGTTATAAAACTATTTATATCGATCCTGATGCTAATTGTTTAAATGAATTAAAGAAAAAATAGATGCCTAAGCATCTATCTTTTCTATCGATTGCATCCACAACTATTTCCTACATTACTACCAGTATTATACATTCCGTTAAATACAGAATCTCCAGTAGTATTAAATCCACTATTATTATATGGTGTTGCATTAGCAGCATTTGCAAATGGATTTCCAGCACTTTGAGTCATAAAAGTACGTTCATAGCGTGGATAATAACGTGGATAATAAACAACATTGTTAACATGACGACATTCAATTGGGCAAATAATTGGCTGTTCTACATATTGGTTAGAGCAGCTTGTACAAACTCTTCTAGGAGCAACAATTGGTGTGGCACGGCATCCGTTCATAGAACTGTTCCATCCACAACTATTGCAGCTGTTGCAGCGATTACAGCTGTTGCAGCAATTACAGCTATTGCAGCGATTACATCCGCATCCTGAATTACTAAACATCATTTTCACCTCCTTTAATATACTATATGTTTTATTAAATTTGGTGCTAAGGCAAATTACACAGAAAGGTTGAAATTAATTATGAAATTAATTAAATGGAATACAATTGAAAATATTGAAGCATATACTGTAACTAAAGAGTTAGGTGATATGTCATTTAATAATGATGACAAAGAACTAGTTCTTAATAATCGTAGAAATCTTGCTAATCTTTTAAATACTGATTTGGATCATATGACAGCTCCACATCAGGTTCACTCTGCAAATTTTAAAGAAGTAACTATTCATGATGGCGGTAAAGGTATTTATGATAAGGAAAGCGCCTTTGATAACACTGATGCTTTATACACTAAAGATGCTGATTTGTTTTTATTATCATTTCATGCTGACTGCACACCTATACTATTATATTGTCCTGATACAAATATTATTGCTGCGATTCATTCTGGCTGGTTAGGAACTACAAAACAAATCGTGTCTAAAGTTACTAGCCATTTAATCAATAATGAACATTGTGATCCTGCAACAATGCTTGCTTATATCGGTCCTTGTATTTGTCAAAATTGTCTTGAAGTTATGGACAATGTTATTGCCCTTGTCAAAGAAATGGATTTTGATACTACTCCTTATTATCATAAAACTGATGATACTCATTATTTAATGGACAATAAAGGACTTAATAAACAGATGCTTTTAAATCTTGGATTGCATGAACAAAATATTACTGTCTCACCATACTGTACAGTTGAAAACAATGACCTATTTTATAGTTACCGAAAAAATAAAGATAGCGGCAGAAACATCACCATTATTAAAAGAAAATCTAATCATAATAAATAAACTAAAGGTATGATATCCAAAGATTGGACTATTCAAATAATTTAGGGGCTATCTTTTGGGGAGAAACTTTAGGGGATGACCTTACAAAAAAGACATAAAAAACAACAGCTAGAAAATACTAGTTGTTGTTTTTTATAGTTCCTTTATCATTGATATTGTCTAGATACTATGAAAGGAACTATATGAATAATGATATCATGAAATTTTTAAACATTGAAGATAAAGATATAATTATTACCAAAATTTTAACTGATGGCAATATTAAAGAAATTCATTTGAAAAAATCTCTTAAAGTTGAATATTGTCCTGCCTGTTCTTCAAGAATGCATTCAAAAGGTAAATACATTAGAAAAGTTAACCACACAATTTACTGGATAGCTATCAATTAATTCTCAATGTAATCATTACTTCAACGATTAGTTTAATTTTATCAGTAAATATAAACAGTCATCAATATAACCCCTTATATGATCCTTAATGAAATGAAAAATATACATATCACTACAGCTGATGTAGCTAAAATATAATATTTCAAATACTGCTGTACACTATATTTTCCTTCAATATCTAGATATTAGACTTCTTCCTCTCCTTTAAACTCTATCTGTTTATGGTATGTTTTTAGATATAGATTACAAACATCGTTATGCATTGACCTTCATAAATTTCAGCTCTTTAGAAAGTGTTGACAATCCAGATTTGGGCTAATAGAACAAGCAAACTCATTCTCTCTACTCCAAAATCAAAAATAAGTTTATAAATTAAAAAATATCGAGACGAAATAAAAGGGTATTTTTGGTTCTTTCTTACTTTAGGGTAAACATTAAAAAGAGATTTCATTAATGATTTGATAAACACTATCATTATTGAAATCTCTTATTTTTACTTACCCATTACCGAGTAAGAACCCATTTTTGATTATTCTTTTTTGGTTTTATTTTTTCATCAATTTTAACTTACCCCTAAATAATTTGGTTACCCAAAATTGCTTTTAGTTATAAATCATTTCCCTTAATCTATAATTTTATTTTTCTTTCTTTTTTTATTAGCTGCCATTATTATTGATGTTGCTGCTAATCCTACATGTAAATAAACAATATCTATTTCATCACCAGTTTTTACACTTACTGTTGTATCTCCTGGTTTTACCGTATTTACATTGTTATCTGCTGCTGGTTTTTCTACTAATCCGGCCATGGCTTTTGTTAAAGCTTCTTTTGCATTAAATACTTCTTGTTTGGTTGCTTCTGGATTATCTAATACTGCTTTTGCATTATTTAACGCTTCATTCATCACTTTCCATGATGCTGCTGTATATTTTGCTTCTTTTAATCCATTGGCTTTATTGATTAAATCATTTAATAAGTCTTTATTTGGTTTTAATCTTAAGTTAACAAATGCTTTTATTAATTCTGTATATGCTTCATCTACTTCTTCCTGCATTGCATTTTCATTACCTAATACACCATTTGCTTTATCTAATACTGGTAACATTGCATTCCATGAAGATTCGATATAGTCACTAGCTGTTAAATCAGCTATTTGATTTACCATCTTTTGTAATGCTGTTTTATCTCCTTGATAGAATTCCAACATCTGCATTACATTTGCTAGACGGTTAAATGCATTATCTACATCAGCTTGTGTAGCATTAACATTATTATAAACTGTTCGGGCATTTGCTAAAGCTTCATTGAATTCTTTAACTACGGCTGGTACAACATTTTCTAAATCAGCATTTTTAGCCATTTCGATAGCAATACCTAAAGCTGTCTTATCTCCACATTTCACAAGGACTTTCACTGCTTCTTGTAATTGTGATAAGACAGCATTGACTTCACTTTGAATAGCAGTTTTATCATCTAAAACAGTTTTTACTTTTTCTAATATTTGAGTATCGATAAATGCTTGCCATGAATTTAGTGTATATAAACTTACATTTTTAATATATTCGTCATATAAACTTTGTAATTGTGATTTATCAGTTATTTTTTCTCCTAAAAGATGGAACTCTAAAACACGTGCGTTATTAGCCTGATTTGTTAAATCATCTGGTGTAATCAAAAGTCTGAAACGAGAACCAGTAATCTTCTCATCAAATTCACCATGATAAAAGTTCTGAGCATTATTCATTATATCTAATACCTCTGCCCACTCACCATCTTTTTCAACTTGAATTGTAAAATTCTTTGTTATATATTCGGGTTTTGATACTGATTCATCATTACCAGCACTTAATAATTCAAATCCATAAACTGAATAATCTTGAGGTAATTCCATTTGTAACCAGAACACACCATTTGTAGCAGCAGTTACATGGCAACTCCATTTTGTAGAGGAATTAAAGTCAAACGCTGAATATGCACCTTCTCTGTCATTTGCTTGACCATTGACAGAGGCATTGACAACATCTTTCATAATACTTCCAGCATAGTTATGCACATTGTCATTACCATACAATTCAAATTCATATAATCTGACTGTTTTTGCTTGACCATCCTGTACTGGATTTGAAATATACAATCGTATATACTGTCCTTCAAACATTGGAGTTTGACGACTTGTAGTTCCATCTATATTAGCAACAACACTATCAATATCTAACCATTCATCTCCAGATTTAACTTGTAATTTAAAATCTTTAGTATTATAACCTGCTTGTTCTCCACCTGCAGATGCATGTTTAAGAATCCATTTATTGATTTGATAAGTATCTCCTAAATCAATTTCTAGCCAGAAATTTGGTTTTGCCGATGATTCACTATCTTTAACACACCATTTTGTCTTAGTGTTACCATCAACAGCATAAACGGGTGCTTCATTTGTAGAATGTTGTCCTGTTGCTGTAACAGCTTTGTTCTTTGCAATATTAACATTTGGATTACTTGAAATTCCTGTCAATCCTGTTTCATTGGTCACTTTTAATACTAATGCATCATCAGACACATTTCCAAAAATATCTACAGCATACACTTTATAATAGAATGTTCCTTTTGCTTTTGTTTCTACATATGATGTATCAATCGTTGTAGTCACAAAAGTACTATCATCCAAATCAAACTTTTCTTGTATACCTCTATAAATACGATATTCTTTGACTTTCATATTATCAGTTGCAGCAGGCCAACTGAATTTCACTAAACCAACATTTAAATAACGTTCATCTAATGTTATCTGGCTATTTTCGCCAAATACAGGTTTCTCATCATCTAAAATTTCAACTTTAATTTTTGGAGGATTGATTGATTTCTTTTCAAAATAATCAACAGCTTCAACACGATAATATTTCACTCCACTTGTCGCTTCAAATGTATAAGATGAATCTTTTGTAGTTGCAATGTGATTGTCTTGTATTAATTCTACATTTTCTGTAGTTGCACAATAAACATTATATTCTTTGACTTGAGTATCATCGGTAGCAGCATCCCAAGTTAAAATGATTTTTCCATCGTTCATTTGGGATTGATCAAAAGCTAAGTTAGTTACATCACTAGGATTCTCATTATCAGCAGCTTTTGCCCAAGCGCTTGGCTCACTACCCATGACAAATACCAATGTTCCACCTTCTTCCATTTGTTCCCAAGTTAATTTTGATGAATTATATGGTTTGCCATTCCATGTTGCAGATTGCACATAAATATTACCATCACCAGTTTGAATTGGTTGACCATGAATATCAACACCTTTAATTACAAAATCTTTACCTGTACCCATACGATAAGTCACTTCGGACACTCTTGTACCATGTAAATAATAGTTATTTGTTCCAGACATTGGGAAGAATCCACTCATCATGAATAAATACATTGTACTCATAGCACCATTATCTTCATCTCCAGGATAACCATCTTTAGTATATAAATCTAGATATTTATCAACATATTTACTTGCTAAGTCAGGACGTTGAATTTCATCAGAAGCAAGAGTCCAAATTGGTTGAAAACCTGGCTCATTTGCAAAATTAATATAATTTTTACTTAATGCATAATCCAAACGTTCTGCATATTCGTATTTTCCACCCATTTTTTCTATTAATGTAGGTAAATCAAATGGTACACTATAACTTCCTTCCCAAATACCTGCTTCATAGAAGTCATCATTATACCCTTCCCAAAGATATTCTGTACCATCCATTCCTTTTGAACGACTAGGATCTACTTCTTTAAAGCTTCCATCTGCAGCACGCTTGTGAATGAATCCTTTATACCCATCTGATGATTCAAGATTTTCATCCCAGTTATTTAACCAATTCTTAGAACGAGCAATATATTTTTGATAATCTTCTTCATGCCCTAATCCTTTTGCCATCATTGCAACACAATAATCATTATATGCAAATCCAATTGTTGCTGAAGATGGTTTAAGACGTCCAGAATAATTTTTACCATTATTAGTACTTCTTCCACTATAATGATATCCATTTTCGATGTATTGCTTAGAACGATACTCTTCAGCTTCACGTTTTACAACTTGATAAACTTCCTCCCATGTAATTCCATCTAACTGAACACCTTTCAGATATGCATCGGCAATAACATTTTCAATATCGTTACCACCTTGACCACATAAGTATTCCTTACCTTGAATAAATGCATCTGACATCATACCATTATCATTATATCTTTTTGCAAATGATTTTATATTATCAGCAACCATTTCTGGTCTTGTTAATTGTAAGAATGGGAATACTGTTCTCCAAGAATCCCATAATGTATAATAATCATCCCAATAACCATGATCACTTACTCGATTTCTCGGTTGAATATTTGCTTGGAATAAAGCTGTATAAAATTGTCCTTTTGTTGTTTCATCAACATTATTTCCTAATTTTACTTTTCCTAAAACTTCATTCCATTTTGTCTCGCCTAAAGACATAATTCTATCAAAATCAAAATCATTGATTTCTTCATTTAAAAATTGTTTTGCTTTTTCAACACTATCAAAAGAGATAGCAATTTTTGCATGAACAGCTTGATTTTTAGTAGTATCAAATTTCACATAAGCTCCTAAATGTTTACCAGAAGTAAAATTTAAACTTAATGTGTCTGGTTTTAACCCTTCATGATTCCATGTTCCAATTTCTTTAATATCTGCATCAAAAGACAATGCAAAATACATATTCCAATTACTAGGATTCCAGTTAGAACCAAATGTTCCTCCCCCAATAATCATTTTATTATCCTTATCAATATTGACTGAACCTGATTTCATCGCAACAGACCCACCAATTTTTCTACTTGCATCAATGATCAGTGATGCATCTTGATTTTCTGGATATGTAAAGCGATATAAAGCTGCATGCTCAGTCGGTGTCACTTCAGCTTTAATACCGTATTTATCTAGATTAGCTGTATAATAATTAGCTTGTCCTCTTTCTTGACTAACAGCTGAAGCATGATTGCCTTGACTTGTTTCTACTTTCTCACCTGATTGTGGTGACAATAAAAATTGTCCATAAGAAGCTGTCCCACCAGTTCCTTGGGCATATAACTGTCCAAAACCAACAATAGGATTTCCTTGGCGATAGCCTCCATTAAATGGACTTGTCGTCTCAGGACTTGGATTAATAGATCCATTCGGTAAAGTAGGTCCAGCAGATGTAGAACCTTTATTGTCATCTGTTCCAAATAAAGTGTTCACGTACTCTACCAGTTTCTGACTATCATCCGTTTTGGCAAAAGTTCTTTTCATAGTCATGTCAACAGTACTCAAAACCATTGTTGAAACAACCAACACTTTTAAAAATTTAAATAACCTCATCGTTTTTCCCCTTTCCTGCACTTTTTAACATATTCATTTTTCATTTATTCCTCTCTAATTCTTACAACCACCTTCTTTTTCTATTTAAAAGCACTTTACTATAAAAATAATTTATCATACTTATAAAAACAGAAAAACTTATAACTTTTGTAAAATTTTTTTACAATTATTGCCGATATCCAAAAAGAAGAAAGATTCTTATCTTTCTTCCTGTCATTCGTTAATATTTATAGATATCATACCTTTTTACTTTCTAAAATATTTATTCATTAATAATTTCATACATAACTTTAGGAATTAAATTAATTAATTTGCTTGGAATTACAGTATACGAATTATCTCCTATAATATCACCACAGCTGCCATGTAAATAAGTTGCTAAAATGGCAGCATCTTTTAACAAATATCCCTGCCCCACAAAACTTGAAATCATTCCAGCTAATACATCTCCCATTCCTGCTGTAGCCATTGCTTTATTAGCCGTAATATTTCGATATACATCTTTTCCATCTGTAATAATTGTATTTGGTCCTTTTAACACTACAATCACCCCATACTCTAAGGCAAATTGAGAAACCTTTTCAATCATTTCTAATTCATCATTATAAAAACACAAACGCTTAAATTCACCGTAATGAGGTGTTAAAATAATTGGAGCAGAACACTCTTTTAATAAATCCAAATGTCTTGAAACAATTGTTAAAGCATCTCCATCAATTACAATAGGACATTTTGTATACATTAGTGTGTCAATTACATATTGTTCACTTTGTTCATTCAGTCCTAACCCTGAACCAATCAAAACAGCATCCTTATTTTCAAAAATATTCACATCTAAAGCATCATCTCTAAATAAAGAAGTACATTCAGGTGTAGTATTTGCAAGTGCATTAATAACTTTTTCACTTGAACAAACACAAACAATTCCACTTCCACTAAATACTGCAGCTCGTGAGGCTAACAAAGCTGCCCCACAATAATGATTACATCCTGTAATATGTAGAATCTTTCCATATGTTCCTTTATGCCCATAATAACTACGAGGTTTTAAATGATATTTGATCCAGGAAGGGCTTACTAATTTAGCTAAATTTAAATCCTTTCGCAAATCTTTCACTTCTAATAATTCTACAGCAATTTCGCCAGTATATATATGGCATTCCTCATTCAAAAAAGCCTGCTTAATTGCTGTAAGCGTTACTGTTTTACTTGCGCAAACAACACTTCCGTAAGGAACTCCAGTATCTGGGTTTAACCCTGTAGGAATATCAATAGCAATAATATCCGTATCATATAATTTATTTATTTCATTAACTAATATTTTTGCAATCCCTCTAACTTCACTATTTAAACCAAAACCAAACATTGCATCTATAACTACATCTGCTTTTTTAGCATCTCTAATAAACATATGAATATCTTCTTCATCCATAAAAGTTATTGGCACTTCCATCTCCTGAGCCTGGTCAATATAAAAATTGTTTGCCTTTGATAACTTATTTGGATTACCAAAGCAATACAGCTTAACATTTCTTGCTCTTAAATGTAATTTTATACCAAGACTTAATCCATCAGCACCATTATTTCCAGGTCCACAAACAATCACAATATTATCATATTTTTTACAATGCGGTAAAATTGCACTACTAGCCTTATCAACTAGTTCTTCAATTGAATACCCCGCTTCTAACAACGCTTTATCATAAGCCTTCATCTGCCTACTTGTTGCAACATACATATTATCACCAAAACTTTCTACTAATTTTTATGTTTTAATTATAAATCAAATAACAAAAAAAACCTACCCATATTACGTTTTTATTATAGATAATTTTAAATTAATTTATTTATATAAAATAAAAAGGAATCTATAAGATTCCTCAATATATATTCAATTGTTTATTTTACTCTTACAGCACAAACAAAGCCTGAACCTGAAACTGATGAAATCTTAACTACATCACCTGTCTGAGGCGCATGAATATATTTTCCACCGCCAACATAAATTCCAACATGTCCGGATTTCCATAAAATATCACCTGGTTCTGCAGCTGAAACACTAATTTGTGTACCTGCATTTTTCTGTCCTGATGATGAATGTGGTAAAGATATTCCTACTTTAGCATAACACCATTTAACAAATCCTGAGCAGTCAAAAGCATTTGGACCTTCAGCTCCCCATTTATATGGTGTTCCTAATTTAGAATAAGCAGCTGACAATACCGCATTTCCATAGGTATTACCTGCAGCTCCACCTGCATATACTTTATTAATTTTTACAGCTAGAGAAACGCTAGCTTTATTACCTGCTTCATCAGTTACAGTATATGTAGCCGACTTATTGCCAGCTTTATCAGTACTAGGTGCAGAAATTTCTACTTTAGCTCTTACATCACCATCTTTATTGTCGATTGCAGAAGCAATATAAGAACTAAAATCAACTGTGTCACCAGCATTTACAACAATATTTGACTCACTTAGTGTAATTACTGGTGCTGTTAAATCTTTAACAACAACATTCAATACACTTTCAGCAGTATTTCCTGAACTATCCTGAACAGACAATTTTAATGTTTGGATCTCATCCATTTTTAAAGTATCAATAGCACCTTCAACATTGGGAGTTAATACCCCATCTAAGTTATCTAAAACATTTACATAGTTATTTAAATCAAATACACTGCCATAATCAATTGTAACATTTTCCCCTTGTAATAAACTAATCACTGGAGCCTCTAAATCACTTACTGCAAAAGTAAATGTTTTACTTGTTACATTTCCAGAACTGTCAGCAACCTTCAAAGTGATGTCTTGGAAACCTGGCACCTCTGTATTAAGCGGCATACTTGCTTCAATAAATGGCGTTACATCACCATCAACATTATCAGTAGCTTTAACATAACTTGCAAAATCGCTACTACCTTTTACTGGAACCTCAATAGTATATCCCTTATTCGTTCCAAGCATTTCAAATTTTGGTTCCTCTTTATCAACAACAACAACTTTTATATTTTTTGTTGCTACATTAGAACCCTGATCAACAGCAGTAACTTCAACATCATATGTTCCTAACTGGTTAACATCTAACGAAGAGATATCTGCTTTTACATCAATTAATTCACGACTATCTTTATTGTCGACAATATCAATACTATTTAAATCTAATTTTTCTCCATATGGAATTTCAATTTGATTAGACTTTATTTCAGGCTTTTCTTTATCGGTTGCAGCGTATCCTACAAGCATAAAACTAGCAACAGCTGCAATCGGAATGAACATTGCTTTACGGTTAACAATATACTCATCAAACACGTTTATTAGCTTAGTCTTAATATTTATATCCATTCGTTACCTCCTTTCAATAATATATCCACCTATAATTATATTACTATTTATTTTAAAAATCCACCTATGAAAGCTGTTTCATTTATGCATATTTTTCAAAACCTAAGCTAGGCTTAGGTTTTGGAGAAAAAATTTTTTTAAGTTTTTTTTAGAATTTCTTAAGATTTGACATACTCCTAAATATTTATTCCTATATCCATAAAAAACTTAATTATTCAATACTTTTCAAAGACTCAACCATATCAATATGATTAAGAACCTTACGCATTACAAAATTAATAAGTGATGTAAAAAATATTGTAATTACTACTGCATATACATAACTCATTAAATTCACACTTCGAACAAACATAGCTACTTCAACTTCAACTGTTGCAATAATAAACATATGAATAAGTTTACCTAATCCTAAACCAACAAAAGAGCCAATTAATCCCAAAATACGATTTTCTCTAAACACATAATCATATACTTCTCTTGGATAAAATCCTAACACCTTAATTGTTGCAATCTCACTTTTACGTTCCTGAATATTAATGTTTGTCAAATTATACAAAACAATGAAAGCTAATGCTCCAGCACAGGCAATTAATATTATAACAACACTATCAATACTACCCATTTGATCTCTAAATCCTTGAGATATTCCTTGAATATAGTTAACTGAACTGATTTCATCATTTTGATCACAATATTCACTAATAATATTTTCATTAGTTTTATCTTTTAAAGAAAAGTAAGTGTAATTTTTAATTGCCTGCTTACCAGTTAGTTCCTGATAAAACTGATCACTCATGTAAATATGATGTTGAAAATGTAATAACATTACACCGCTAACCTTAACCTGGTAATTTTCGTTATCAATCTTTATTTTAATTTTATCTCCAGTTTTTACATTTAATAATTCTGAAAGTTTAGCAGATATGATTATCCCATCATCTTTTAATTTTAATTGATCATGGGTTTTATAGTCCTCAAGTATAATATATTTACTTATTTCCTGATTATTTTTAAATACTTCTAGTGTTCCATAGTGTTCTTTATTCCCATAAATACTAATAGTTTTTCGATAAAAGTTACTACTATTTTTAATATTGCTTAAATCATCAAATTTTTTTTGTTCATGTTTTAATTCTTGTTGATCTAGATTTTTATCAAAAACTGCAACTCCGTCATAAATCCATATATCACCATATTGCTTATCGGCTATCGTTGAAACTGAATTTTTAATTCCAAAACCAACCACTATCAAAGCTGTACATCCAGCAATTCCAATAATAGACATGAAGAAACGCTTTTTATATCTAAAAATATTACGCATTGTCACCTTTTGATTAAAAGACAATCTTTTCCACAAAAAGGTGATTCTTTCTAAAATTATTCTTTTTCCCATTTTTGGCGGTTTAGGTCGAAGCAGATTAGCAGGCGTCTCGTTCAACTCCTGGCGTACTACTACATAAGTAACTAACATCACAATTGCAACTGAAATAATAAATGTTTGCAGGCATATATAACCATTAAAAACTACTTTTATTGGTGCTCCTACACTATACAGCATTTTGTGATATAAGAAATATATAATTCCTGGAAAGAAATATACTCCAACTATCATTCCCAAAACACTAGCAAAGAAAGTAGCTAAAAAAGAATAAATAAGATATTGATTAATAACATCTCTTTTATTATATCCTAAAGCTCTAAATGTTCCACTTTGAACCCGCTGCTCTTCAACCATTCTTGTCATAGTTGTAAGGCTTACCAAGGCAGCTACCAAAAAGAAAATCAATGGGAATACAACTGCTAAAGCTTCCATCGATGAACAGGTAGAATCGTAGCTTAATACACTTGCATTTTCTTCTCTTGTTAAAACTATTAGTTCACTAGCTGGTATATCTTTAAGATTTTCATAACCATCTTCTAATTGTTGTTTAGCTTCATCCAGCTGTGTTCTAGCATTATCTAAATCTAATTTAGTCTGATCCAGTATTACTTTGGATTCATCCAAAGCTTTTTTTGAATCATCTAATTGTTGCTTTGATATTTTTAAAGTCATTTCTGTATTATCAAGCTTATCTTTAGATTCATCTAAACTTTTTTTTGTATTTTCAAGTAAACCTTTATTTTCATTTAAAACATTCTCATTTTCATCTAATTCAATTTTACTTTTATCTAATTCTTGTTTTAAATTAATATAAGTTGTACTTAAAATTGTTAATTTTTCTTCTGTTTGGATTAAGAAGGTTTTTAATTCTATTAATTGTTCTTCAGGAATACCTGATGCAATATAATTATTGTACTCAGCTAGTTTTTGTTTATAAACTTCATCCAGCTGCTGATGCTGACTAACTAACTGATTATATTGATCCATTCCACTTTGCCATTTAGCATATCCCTGATCAAATTGGCTTTTACCATTAAGATAAGTTTGCCATCCTTGATCATACTGTTTTTTTCCTTCATTATATTGATTCAATCCCTCTTGATACTGCTTATAGCCATCGTTATATTTTAATAAGCCTTCCTGATATTGTTTATATCCACTTTGATATTGAGCTAATCCCTTACTGTACTGACTAACACCATCGTTATATTTTATTTCACCTTCAGATAACTCTTTTTCGCCCTGGCTTATTCCCTCATTAGCAGCATCAACAAGATTACCATCTATTTGTTTTATCGCTTTATCTACTACCTTTTTTATCTGTTTATCTATTTTTTTTGAATAATTAAGATAATCATCACTAAACATACTATAATTATTAGAATTTTTTAATGAAACTCTTAACTCATTAAAGATTTTCTCTCCTCGCAAATCATATAACTGCTGTGGTAAAGCTAGATTCTCATTTCCGTCAGACAAAATTACTACAAAAGCATCATTTGTTCCATCTCCTAATGTATTAGTTCCCCGTTCAATATTACTAAAATATCGCGGATCATTAACTAAACCGCTAACAATAAATTCTTTAGAACTATTATCATTAGATAGAATAATCTTATCACCAATTTTCACTTTATTTTTTAATATAAAATTATAATCAATAACACATTCATTATCTTTTGAAGGCAGTTTCCCTTTAATTATTTCTAGTCTATTGACCTGATTATTAAAATCTTTATTAGTATAAACAGTAACCCCTTTACTACTGTCATCAAAATTGATTAATGCGTCAAAGCGATTTCCGTATTCAACAGCATCAACTTCATCAATATCCATTATTTTTTCAATAATATCCTCATCAAACCCTAAAGTATTAATATAATTTAAATCATTAAATTCATATTTTTTTAAATAGTCATCCATCGTAATTTCCATTATTGGTGAAGTATGACGCAACCCCGCAAAAAAAGCGGCCCCTAAAAAAACGATACAAAAAATAGATAAAAATCTAGCTTTAGTTTTTCGAATAATTTGAATTTGATTTTTTACATATGCCTTTTTTTTCATATTACCACTCAATTTCTGCTATTGATTTAGGATTTTCGTTTTTGCCCATCGATGCAACCTGTCCATTTTTTAGATGAATGATTCGATCTGCCATTGGAGCCAAAGCACTATTATGAGTAATAACAATTACTGTCATAGCATATTTATCACACATCTCCCTTAACAGGGCCAAAATAGCTTTTCCTGTTAAATAATCTAATGCTCCTGTTGGCTCATCACATAATAATAATTTAGGATTTTTAGCTATAGCTCTAGCAATAGCCACACGCTGCTGTTCACCACCTGATAACTGAGCAGGAAAATTATTAATTCTTTCTTCAAGTCCAACTCGTTTTAAAACCATTTTTACATCTAAAGGATTTTTTGATATTTGGGTCGCTAATTCAACATTTTCAAGAGCTGTTAAATTTTGTACTAAATTATAAAATTGAAAAACAAATCCAATATCATCTCTTCGATATTGCGTTAATTGTTTCTCATCATACATAGCAACATCTTTACCATCAACAATAATTTTACCACTTGTAGCTTTATCCATGCCACCAAGCAGGTTCAAAATTGTCGTTTTTCCTGCTCCAGAAGGTCCTACAATAACAACAAATTCGCCTTTTTCAATATTAAAATCAACTCCATTAGATGCATTAATTTCCACATCCCCTACTTTATATGTTTTTTTAACATTTTCAAAAACAATGAAGCTTTTCACTAGCATCACTACCTTTCTGCTATTTAGATATTACAATTATAACATGAAATAATCTGCAATTAAAGAAAGCTAATTTATACTAAATTTTATTTTTGTAGGCATTTTAACATTAAAATGTTAAAATTATATTAATGAATTTAATTTTATATACTTATCCATATTAAATCACCGTGATAAATCAACTTCAAAATTAAACCCTGGATAATAAACCAATACAAGTACTAATACGAGGAGAAATAAAATGAAAGTAATGATCCTATCAGATTCTCACAGTATACCAAAAAATAATTTACTAACTTTATTTAAATACCATAAAGCAGATTATTACATACATTGTGGCGATATTTATATGTCTTACGATACTCTTAATCTAAATAATTTTTATTTAGCAAGAGGAAATAACGACTTTAATAAAAACATTCATGAAGAATTATTTATCACAATTGATAGTCTCAGCTTTTTTATCACTCATGGACATCATTATGATGTTAATTATAATCTAGATTATCTTTTCAAAATCGGACAAAAAAAGGGTGCTGATTTAATCTGCTTTGGACACACCCATAAACCATTTATTAGCACAAAAAACAATATTACCATGATCAATCCCGGCAGTATATGTTATCCTCGTGGTTTATATCAAATGCCTACTTATTGTATCTACGACACTCAAAATAAAAAAGCTGTTTTCTATGATGCCAGCACCTTTAAACCATGCAATCCTTTTACAGACAAGAAAAAAGAACCCTTCTTTAAAAAGCGGTTCTAAAATCTATTATTTAATACTCATATAATTCCTTCTTTAAATCTGCAATATATCGTTCTTCAAATTTATCAACATTTACAAATTTCCCTAAAAATGAATGCGGTTCAAAATAAAACAATATATACATTCTGCAGCCACCATCTTTTAACGGTGCAAACTGTCCACACCAATGTCCTGTATAATTACCATTTTGTACATCATATTCAAACTGGATATTTTCTCGACAATCAGTAATTTTAATTTTTGTAGAACGATTTTTACGATCGTATTCTATATATTTATCCTTACTAATTTTATCCACCTTTGATAAATCACTGCGCCATGAACAATCACTTATATTAGTTACCGTCTTAAAAACCTTTTCAACATTACTTTTAAAATCAACTGTCATTTCAATCCGCTTCATTAATATCCCTCCAATAATTATAGTATTAAATCTACTACTATTATAGCATAGCCTTTATCAAAATAATCTTTACTTGTTAATTAATAAACAAAAAAGACCCTAGTCTATCATCAAATAGAAAATGGCCTATTTTAAATAAAATCTTGTTGTATTAACAGACTTTCAATTATTTTTCTAATGCTTTCTTAGCAGTGTTGACAATTTCAGTAAATCCTTTTGGATCACAAATTGCAACTTCTGATAACATTTTACGGTTAATCTCAACATTAGCTAATTTTAACCCATGCATTAATTTAGAATATGAGATATCATTTAATCTAGCTGCTGCATTAATACGCGCAATCCATAATTTTCTCATATCTCTTTTTACTTGTCTTCTATCTCTATATGCATAAGCTAATGAATGCATAACTTGTTCATGAGCTGTTTTATATAATGTATGTTTAGAACCAAAATATCCTTTGGCTAATTTTAATACTTTTTTTCTTCTACGTCTTGTAGTAAATCCACCTTTTACTCTTGCCATTTATATATTCCTCCTATTTAAAACTATTTACACAATCTTGATTTAATTCTCTTATAATCAGAAGCATGTACTAAAGCTGCTTTAGCTAAATGTTTCTTTTGTTTATGAGTTTTGTTATGAGATAAGTGTGATATATAAGCATGACTACGTTTTAATTTACCACTACCTGTTCTTTTTAAACGTTTTTTAAGACCACTATGTGATTTCATTTTTGGCATAATATATTCCTCCTAAATTATTTTTTCTTTGGTGCAATTATTGCAGTTAAAGTTCTGCCTTCAAGCTTAGCTGGTTTTTCAATTTGACCAACTTCAGCACACTCAGCTACGAAGTCATCAATAACTTTTTTACCAAGATCCATATGAGCTAGCTGGCGTCCTCTAAATCTAATTGCTACCTTAACTTTATTACCTTCTTCTAACCATTTCAAAGTTCTCTTTAATTTTACATTTTTATCATGAACATCAATAGTTACAGATAATTGCGTTTCCTTTAATGCAACAACTTTAGAATTTCGTTTCATTTCTTTAGCTTTCTTTTGTTGTTCAAAACGATATTTACCAAAATCCATAATCCTGCATACTGGGGGTTTTGCATTTGGTGCAACACACACTAAATCAAGACCCTCACCATAAGCGATATCAATCGCCTGATTACGAGACTTCACTCCTAATTGATCACCATTTTGATCAATTACCAAAATTTCTTTGAAACGAATTTTTTCATTAACCAACTCATCTGGCTGCTTTGGTTTTCTGTTATCAAATCTGCTAATAAAAGCCACCTCCATTTTAGTAGTTTAAATAAAAAGTGAGCACACTAAGTGCCCACACATTGACAATAAGATAATTATCTTAGTGACATTTGCCTATCGACATTATCAATCAGGCGAGAAGCAGGCACCTCTTCTTTCCACTACTTTTCATTCACTCGCATATAATAGCATTTTAATTTGTTAAAGTCAATAAAAATTTGAAATTTATTCGAGGCTACTGAAAAACAAGACACTAGAGTTATTTATCCCAAAAAGTAAGCAGTTTTTCATCTTAAAGTGGAGGATAATTACCTATTTAAACCTCAAATATTAACAAAAGTGGTAAAAAAAGTA
>JAETPY010000050.1 GCA_021770925.1 Erysipelotrichaceae bacterium
ACCTCACTATAATCAGCTTGATTTAGAGCCTCTATTTGAGTCGCCAATTTATCTAGATCAGTTTTATTTCCTTTGAAGAATTCTAGCATATGCATTACATTTGCTAGGCGATCAAATGCTTCATCAACTGCTGTCTGAGTTGCCTTTTTATCTGCTAAAACAATGTCAGCTTTGTCTAAAGCAATTCTAAATTCTGTTACTACTGCTGGAACAACCCTATCTAAATCAGCTTCACTAACCTGATTAGCTACATTAACCGCTATTTCTAAAGCACCCTTGTAAACTTGATCTTCAATATCAACTTTTTCAAGAGCATCTATCGCTGCATTAAGAGCCAATAATGCATCATTTATTTCCAGCTGAGTAGCATTTTCTTTTTCATAAATCGATTGAGAAGCTAATAAAACTGCTTGTAAGCTTTGATATGATTGTTGAGTATAAAGTGCTGGATCAATTTCTAAAGCTTTTTGAATGGCTGCTTTTAAATTACTTTTATCAATTAATACTGTCTCTAATTTTAAGATAGCCTCTTTTAAATTCCATACTGCTATGTCAATATTCTTTTGAGCTATATCATCTTGCTTTAATAACACTTTAGCTTCATTTAAACATTCTAAATAGATATCATAGCTTTCTTGAGTATAATCATCTTTATCAATAACCTCATTTACAAGATTTTGTAATTCTGTTTTATTCGCTAAAACTTCTAAAGACTGATATGCCTGATATAATTGATCAATTATTTGATCAATTTCCTTTTGTCCAGCATCTTCTTTTTCATAAATATCTTGAGCCTGCTGTTTTATACTTAAATAAGTTTGATAACTTTCATTTGTGTATAATTCTTGATCGACTACTTTATTTAATTCACTTTCTAAAACCTTTTTATCAATAATAGCATGTGAGTTAATAATTACTTCATTTAAGCGCCACCATGCTTGATCATTATCCTGTGTTGCTAAAACCTTGATTCCCAATACATCAACTGGCGATGCTAAAGTGACTGTTTCATCACTAATTCCTTGCAATGTTTGAAGAGTCTCAAATGTTTTTCCATCTTTTGTAATTTGCAATTCCCCATATTTTAATATATCCCTATCGGAGATAAGTCTAACTGTCTGTAAATTAATTGCCTCTCTAAACATAATTTGCACATAATCACCAGCTTTTTGATAACCACCTTTCCAATAGGTTGTAGAGGTATCATCATCAAAAGCATAATCGACATTGTAAACATAACCGGTATTTGGATCTTGATATGAATTCCCGTTAGTTGTTACAATTGCAAATTTTTTCATGTATAAATTATTCTTAGCATTTTCTATTTGTGAAACAGCTAAATCAATTCTCTTTTGAGTTGCATGAATATCATTATAAATCGATTGTCCGATCTGTTTAGCCACATCATAATTCCTTAAAGCCCTGCTATCATACATGACTTTATCTATATCTTCTTTAAGCAGTTCTTTTAATCTAGTCTTGTCTGTCTTTTCTATGTCTGTAATTCCACTATATAACTGATTTACTTGTTGAACGATAATTGCCATTAATGATTTTACTTCATCATATGTACCTTCTTGTAAAGCAAGATTTAATTCATCAATATTTGAACTTAGTAATTCTCTAAATACACGATTTGTTTCTGTTTCTAAAACATCATTTAAGGCCTGGTCAGCTAAAGAAATAACATCATTAATTTCTACTTCTCGCATTCCAAAAACTTCCAATTCAGAAAAATTCCCTGAATAATATCCATTTCCAGCCCATGTTGCACAGAACATCTTAGTCTGTTCATATTTTATATACCGTGCCTGTGATGCTTTATCTATTTTACATACAGCTTTACCGCTTGTACCACCATTGATATTTTCCTGTACATTAATACATTGCCAAACTTGTCCGTCTTTTGACACATATAATTTATAAGCATCTGGCATTTCTTTAAAATGAATAGTAATATTCTCTAATAAACATATTTCACCTAAATCAACCTGTACCCAAGCATTATCATCTCTATTAAGAGAAATTCTATTACTATAATCTCCATCTGTTGCATTTTGAGGATCAAATTGTGGATAAACTAAAGTTCCATCATCTTTATAACCACCCTCAACTCCACTAACCGTTACAGGTTTATGTAATGCTAGATTTGATGATGGTACCGCCACAGCAGTTTTAGCCTCATTAAAAATAGACATTGATTTTAAATAGCCTTTAATTCCAGCTCCAATTTGTTCAACTGGTAGAACAAATGTACTACTAGCCTGTTTACTAGCACTAACCTGATAATATTCTCCACTACCAATAAGTACATTATCAATATAAAGCTGCAAATCAGTATTATTACAAATTAGTGTAAAATCAATCATTGTATTTTCTGTAATATCATAATCAAATAAATACACATATCCTTTTCTTTGATACCCTATTTTTCCTGTATTATCATAGTTATAATACATTATTCCATCTTTACCACTAAACATTACAGCATTAGCTGGTGTAGATGATGAAATCATCATTTCAAACTCTATAGTATAAGGATATCCAATTGAATCAAACGGCAATGATACATAACCCTTACCATCTAATAATAAAGCTTTTTGATTTAAATCTGTTTTTAATCCAATAACACTAGCGTCATAATCATTTTCTGACAAATCTTTAACAATTCCATTTTCAACTTCATCAAAATTATATTTTACAATTAGCTCACTATTTGATCTTACATAACGAGCAGGATTGGCATTTGGAGCATACTGACCAAATTTTTCAACACGTTCCATGAATTCCTCACCAGTTTGGCCTGTTGTCTTTTCACCATACCAGTTTTTTTCCGCCATTAACATAATTTGATCACGATGTCGATCAAAAATATCAAATTGAGATGCCCCAACTTTAATATCATTCCATAAGGCTGCTTCTGATCCCAGCATTAAAGGATGACCTGGTTTGATGATTTCATTAGTTGATATCATCCCAGCTTCCCATGTATCATATAAATTTTTAATATTTAGATAATCATGATATCCAGCTGCTGGTACAATATATAAATATCCATCAATATTATTAATCATTGGATATTCCCCTTCCAGCATCAACCCTAGATTTGCAAAGCTTTTAGCCCAAAAATGGAATATTGCTTCATTAGATACTGGTGTTTTCCCTCCATAACTGCTACCTTCAACATTTAATCCTGACCAAAGCCTTGTCTGGACATTTTTAGAATTTACATATTTTATCATCTCATCCATATAAGCTCTCATTTCTTCATTATGTCCTGAAGGATATTCATCAGTACCAATATTAAATTTTTGATTTTGAAAAACAGGATCATCACCATCTAAAAACTCATCATATAATGATTTCATAAAAGAAATAGCATCGGGATTGGATAAATTAATATGACTGCCATCTAACATTATTGATGGATCGACATAATTTATTGAATGACAATGCGCTGGTGTATCTATTTCAGTTACAACTTCAACACCATATTGATATACTTCTTTTTGATATTTTTTATAATCTTCTTGTGAATAGATTTGATCTGATGGTATTCCTGAATTAATAGCAGGATATTTTTTGCTTTCTACTCTAAATGCTGTAGATTGTTCTCCACCATCATCATTTATGTGAACATGAATTTCATTTAATTTAAAAAATGCTGCATATTTTGTAATCTCTTCTAAATAATCTAATGGCATATAAAACCTAGCTACATCTAACATTGTAGATCTAACTTGATATTGTGGGTAATCTCTCATTAATCCTTTAGGTAATGTCAGATTCTGACTATCCATAAACATTTGAGATAATGTTGCTCCTGCATATAATAACCCTTTTTCTTTTGGCGCCTTTACTATTACAGAATTGTCTATTTCTAATGTGTATCCTTCATTACCAACAGATAAGCTCTGATCTAATTCAAGTGAAATATCACCTGATTGAACCTGACTAGAAACAATCGAAACCTTAATCTCTGTCATTTCTTCGATATAAAGTGCAATTTTAGATGCAACCTCTTTTAGCGAATCATCTTTTAAAACTAGATTTCCGCTAAATTTAAAGGTACCTTGATTCCCCTTCCACTCACGAATACCTGGTAACACTTTTGGTCTATTAATTTGTCCATCATTATATTGACCATTAACTCTAACTATAATAGGATCATCCATATGTAGACTTTCTTTTGTATCTTTATTTTCTACTTGATAATATAAATAAACAATCATGTCTTCTAATGGTTGTGTAATTTGACCATCTTCACTAATAACAGCACTATTACTAGTTCCATATAACGAAATCCTATATTGATCATTTTCTATGGCAGGTAAAATAATTTCATGACCATCAGAAGATAATGCTGGTGCTTTATCTTTTATCCCATTAAATATTTCAAGCAGCTGACTATCTGAAGTTGTTTTTTCTATTCCAAGTACAGGCCCCGTATTTTCTATTTTTTCAATTAAAAGCGGTTCCTTTTGAACTGCTGAAATATTTATTGTACCCAATGAACAAAGTATGCTCACACATACTAATACGATAAATATTTTTTTCATGTCTTCTCCTTCTTTTAATATCTATTTGATACTACAAATATTAAAACCCTATCATAGCCAAAATTTTGCACTATAATTATAATCTACTATCTATCTTTTATAATTTCAAACCCTTATGCTATTATAATTATTTTTTATTTAGCACCCTCTTTCTTCTTTAAAATTTATACTATTTTTATGATAAACAAAAAACAAGACCCAAAAAGACATAAAACATGTTCTTTTGAGGTCTTGCCTAATTAAATAGTAACAATCCTTATATAAATATAATACTCCCACAATCTCATAAAAACAAATATTTTTTGATAATTTATACTAATAAACTATTTATAAAAATCAATCACTCTTTGCAATCCTATTTTTTCGATATTTAAGAAAATCATTAAAAAACATTCTAATTACACAAATCAAAGGTACCCCCAAAAACATTCCGATAAATCCAAATAAACTTCCAAATATCGTTATTGAACAAATAATCCAAAATGGTGAAATTCCCACACTATCACCTAAAATCCGTGGTCCTAAAATTAAACCATCAAACTGCTGCAATGCAAAAATAAATATCATTGATGTTATTGCTGGCATAAACCCATCAATTAATAAAACAATAAAAACAACTGGTATTCCCCCAATAAAAGGACCAAAATATGGAATCATATTAGTAATGAATACAACAAATGATAATAACGGAAAAAATGGTAAACCCATCAGTCCAAAGCCCACTAAAGCAATTAATCCAATAATCACAGAATCAACAAACTTACCATAAATAAATTCACCAAAAATACGATGAGACTTAAAAGCATATTCATGAATTAATTCAAGATTATCTTTTTCAATAAAAGATAGCATAAAACGGTCAAAAATACTTGCCAATTTATCTGCCTCAATTAAAATATAAGGACAAAATATCAACCCCATTAAAATCGTTAATAATGTGCTTCCTGTCTTCCCTGCAAAAATAATTATTTCCATAAAATCTTTACTACTAAAACTTTTTAAAGACTCTACGATAGTACGTTCAAATTGAATAATCATCTGCGATGTTTTAGGATCATCAAAAGTTTTATTGATAGTACTTTCAAAACCCTTTACATATGTATCAATGTTTTTAATAAACTCAACAGCATATTCCATTACCATTGGAATCAACCACGTAAGAAGCAATACTACCAGTAATATTACAATCAAGCTTACTAATAAAACACTAATAACTCGTTGATGCTTAACTAAAAACCTATTTTCGCTATTAACAAACAATTTTGAGACCATTTGTACTAATGGTTCTAAAAAATAAGCCAAAATCCCCCCAATTATAATTGGAAAAAAAGCATTTAATAAAATAGAAAACCACGATGTATCAAATGTTTTATAAATCACTATCAAAATAATACCAATCACTAATAAACCACTATATTGTTTCAACTTATTTACTTGCATGATAAATCTCCTTAGATAACTACTTTAATTATACCACATTTATCTTTACAATACCTATTTTTATTCCATAACTCTATCAATTTCTGTAAATAAGAAATACTCATCGCTTCATATATCTCATCTGTAATTAAATCATATAAATGATATTCATCATTGATACTCACCAAAACTAGATCATATTCACTTAATTTTTCCAAAATAAAACCTCCTTTTTAGCATCTTATGCGATAAAGAAGGTTTTATTACAAAAGTATAAAACTAAACTAACTGATAGCATAGTTCCACCAAATACATCACTAAAATAATGTACTCCCAAATACACTCGACTTAAATCAACTAAAATAATAATTAATATGGATAACACAATTAAACCATATCGAAAAGAAAAATCACTATGATATAAATAATATATAATCATTGCATATAAACAGGTAATAGCCATTGCATGTCCACTTGGAAAACTATAATTTGTTTCTTCAATTAAATGAATTACTTCTGGTCTAGGTCTTTTAAAAATAAATTTTAATAACCTATTTATTAACTGTTGCAAAAAAGAAATAATTAAACAATTCAAGGCAACCCTTTGATTAAAAACAAAAATCAATGCAATTACCCCAATAATTCCCATAAAACTTCCTAAATGAGTAATTACGATAACTACTTTGGTAAGCTCTGGATTTTCAAAACTATGAAGACCTTGATATATTAACATATCCAAAGGTTCAACAATACCAGCTTGAATCAAAAAACAATCAATTATAAAAAGTATCAGCGGCAATACAAACAGCCACTGTTTATAATTCCTTATTAACCCTAATTCCATTTTCCTTAACAATAAAAGCTGGTACGCCTACAACAGTACAATTATCAGGGACATTAGCTAATACAACTGTCTGTGCTCCAACAATACTATTATTACCAATAGTTACGTCACCAATAACTTTAGCCCCAGCAGAAACCATAACATTATTTAGCAATGTAGGATGACGTTTTACCTTATGCTCACCAGTTCCTACTCCACCTAAAGTTACACCCTGATATAAAACACAATCATCACCAATGATTGTTGTTTCACCAATAACAACTCCCATACCATGATCAATAAATAATCTTTTACCAATCGTAGCCCCAGGATGTATTTCAATTCCTGTAAAAAATCTAGCAATTTGACTTAAGAGACGTGCTAAAAATTTTAAATGCAGCTTTTTCCACAGAAAATTATTAATTCGATAACAAAATATCGCATGAACACCAGGATAATTAATAATTACATTTAGTGTATGTCTTGCAGCAGGATCAGTTTCTAATACCTTTTTTATTAAACTCTTGTCTTTCATGTTTTCACTCCTTCAAGTTAATATAACGATTATTTGCAAATATTGCAACTAATATATTAATAATTTATGATTTTATCTTACCTTTTTATAGGCAAAAATATTATTGTTACTTTTTCTTTTCATAATATTTATAGTCATATACATATTTTTAAGTCATTTATAAAAATAAACAGAACCCATCCCCTTTAGGTTCTGCTTAAAAATATTAGATACTATTATAGTGTGTATCTTTCTTCCCCTTTATAAATCATTAAATGATTTATAAGTAGATTATAATCATTAATTTATATATGTCAATAAATTAATCAAAAAAACTAATTTTTTATATTATTTTTAGTATATATCTAAAGTTTTTAAATAATATTACTTATTTGTATACAATTATATTTTATAAAATTATTTTATTTTCAATATTTTATAAAATAATCACTTTTAAAAACTGTTAAAAATAAATAATTATTCATTTGATTTTATTACAAAATAGTACATAAAATATAATAATACATGAATAAACCACTTCTATTTAAAGTTTACCAATTCATTACCTTCATCTATTATAATATTTACATCTTAACCATAATTACATGTTAATATTGCATTTAAAACGAATTTATGGTATTTTATTATGGTAAACATTAAAGGAGAATGGGTATGTATTTTGTAATAAATTGTTTTATTAGTGCAGTATGTATTGTTTCTTTAATACTATTTACTGAAATTTTTCCTAAATGGATAAAATTATTAGTTGGAGCAGTTCAAGTTATTACATCTTCTTATGCAATTGCTATTTTAATCAAAAAAATTGGTGAATGGACTTCTATATGGTCTGGAGATTATAAGTATATTAACTCTAACTTCTTATGGATCTTACCAATTGTAGCAGTAATAACTATTTTAATTGCATACATCTGCAACAAAAAATCAAAAAAAACAAAGAAAAAATCAAAATAAAAACATGAATTAAAAATTCATGTTTTTATTTTAGACCCTTTTCTAAACTAATCTGTTTTAATACATCCGCCATCCGTTTTATAGCATCAATCACTAATTTATCATCACGATAAACACCTAAAACAACACGAATATGCCCTGCACCCCCAGGTCCATAATTTATACCATCATTTACTGACACTTTTGCCTCTTTCACTAATCTTTTACAAATAAGGGTACTATCACCTAATTCACTAACATCTACCCAGGCCAAAAAACCAGATTCTGGTAATCTCATTTTTACTCCAGGAATTTTATTTAAGATTTCATAAGCAATATGTCGTCTAAAATCATAAGCCTTTTCAAAAGCATTCATAAATTCAGGATATTTAAAAGCCTCAACAGCAGCTATTTGACTAACTGTATTAGTCGCACCAATAACACTCACTGCACAACCATACATTACATCCATGATTACATCACTTGCAATTATATATCCAACACGATAACCGCTCAACCCCATACCTTTTGATATTGAACAAACAGTAATGGTATGTTCAAACATATCAGGCAGGCTCATTGGTGCAATAAATTCATTTTCATAAGTAAAATCTTCAAATGCCTGATCACAAATAAGAATTAAGTCATATTTTAAAACTACATTTCTAATGGCTTCTAAACTTTCACGATTATATACAGTTGTCGTAGGATTATTAGGATGAGTTAAAACAATCATTTTTGTTTTATCAGTTATTAAAGCTTCTAAAATCTCTAAATCAATCTGATAATTATTATCATCCTTTAATTCTAAAACCATTGGTGTAGCCTGCATCATTTTAATATTTTGTAAATTATTAGGATAACATGGACAAGGAACTATAACCTCATCACCTTTTTGCAAAAAAGGAAACATAGAAAAAAATAAAGCACTGTCACTTCCGGGAGTCACAATAATATTGCGGCTAGGATCTAATTCTATATTATACTTTTTTCGAGCTCGTTTACAAATAATCTCTCTAAGCTCCATATTTCCCGTTGGAGCCGTGTAATGTGCAGAGGTAGGTGATTGTATAGCTTCAATAGTTTTTTTCATTATATGCTCAGGAATGGAAAAATCTGGCATAAACGGATCAGCCCATCCCATTAAAGCTACTCCATCTTCTGCCAATTTTGTATAACCATCGCCAACATCAGCTTTTTCTATCTCACTAAATAGACCGCCTTCAAAATTTAAAAACTGTTTTTTCATTTTACTTTTCATACTTTACCTACTTTATAAAATATATATTTTTACGGCCAGGATATAAATATATTAATCCTTCTTTAGTAAAAGCTACTGTTTCTTCTGTATAAAAATAATAATCTTGTCCAAAAACTGAAGCCTTTGTGTTTAACTCTAAAGCATATGTTGTATCATATGACATTAAAACGTCTCCTTTTACAGGAATTTCTTTTTGATTGTTCCATAAACCAATAGTTGGTCCAGGTCCATGTCCATAAATATTGCATGGATGTGAATACAATGTTGCAGTTATACCCTCGATCTTAGCAAGTTTTAAAGCATCTTTTAAAACTGTATTTCCACTTTTATTTTCTGCCATACAACTAGCAACAATATCTTGAAAACGATTATTGATTTTCATTCCAGCAGCTATCTCATCAGGCAAACTGTCTTCGTCATCTTTAGCAATATAAGCTAATCTTTGTGTATCAGTACAAATATTTAAATATTTAATTCCAAAATCACAATGTAGTAAATCACCCTTTTCAATAACTCCAAAATATCTTGGATTATCTAAACCTGGTCTTTGCAAATCAACAGTAGGCTCAAACCAGTAATCTAAACCTAAATCCTTTACTTTTTGCATCATTAACCATTGTAAATCCTCACAAGTAGTAATACTAGGAATAATATTTTCCTTACTAAAAACATCTTCAATAATCGAAAATGCTACTTCCATTACTTCTGGATGAAGTTCTAACTCAGTTGGTGTTCTCAATTCCATTAACTTTATTGCCAGCATATCATTGCGCACGATTCGCTCAACATATTTTTTATCCATCTTACTGGTAATCATTTCATATAATCCTTGAGTTAAGCCGTCACTAAAAGCAAAATTATCGGAAATGTTAACAGCAATACTTTTAGGATCAAATTCTTTGCATAAGCGATTTAAACAGACCATTTGATCTTCATGATTAAAATCGGTCCAATAACTCACATAATAAGGAGCTAATTCCTCACTAGGCATACATAATGAAAAACGATGAATCTTATCATTATCCTTTACGAAGGCAAACAATGAAATCCGCCTGGCAGTAGGATAACTAGCAGGTGTGATAACATGAAATAACGGATCTTCATTATACTCTTTTGAAGCACTGATCCACATATCAACATCATTATCTTTCATTACCTGTGGTAAAATAATATCTAAACGTTCTTTTAAACAAGTATCTTTAATTTCATATTGTTCTTTTATTGATTTAATTTTAATCATTATTATCCTCCTATTAAAATAAGGTACACCTAAAGTGTACCTTACTGATAACTAATGTTATTTTGCAATTTTAGCATAAGCTAATTGATAATGACCTTCAGGTGAATGAGTAACTCCAGTTACTTTAGATGATAATAGATATGGTTCAGTATATCCAAATAATGGAACTACATAATGTTGATCCCCAACTAAATAGTTTTCAGCTTCGTGTAAAGCATTCATACGATCAGTTTTATCATCTAATGCATTAGCAGCAGCTACTAATCCTTCAAATGTAGCATCATCAACAGTATTTCCTAAAGTAGTTTTACCTACATACATTGATAAATATGCCATTGGATCAATGAAATCAGCTGTCATAGCATGACGACAAATTTCAAAATCACCTTTATCACGTTCATCGAAGAATGCTTCTTTTTCAGTTGCAACTAATTCAACATTAATATAAGCGTCTTTCATAGATGCCTGCATAGCTTGAGCAACATTTTTATGCATAGTGTTATCGTTATATTTATATGTTAAATTTAACATATTATCTTTACTATAACCTTTAGATTCCATAATTGCTTTAGCTTCATCTAAATTGTACTCAGCTAATTTTTTAACTTCATCTTGTTCTTCACGGAAATCACCAGTTGCTCCCGGAATACCTTTAGGAATTAATCCACTTAATTCATAAGCATTATCACCATAACCTAATGCTTTTAAAACATTAGCACGGTTAATAGATAAACCAATTGCATTACGAATATCTTTATCTTTTAATACTTCATTTGTATTTTCTTCACCAGCATTAATTAATACATAGTAGTTACATACAAATGGATCAATTTTCCATGATTGATCATTTAATTCTTTTTTACTTGTAATAGTATCAATGTTACAAGAAGTTGCAAAATCAAGTTCTCCACTTTCAAATGCACTAGTTTGAGCATCCATATCAGCCATTACTTTAAATGAAATTGAATTAATAGATACTTTATCAGCATTAGAGAATTCTTCATTTTTTTCTAAGAAAACTTCATCTTTAGTATTTACAGATGTAACTTTAAATGCACCATTGTAAGGAACGTCACTCTTATTTCCCCAAGATGAATCAGTTAAATCACCATCTTTAGCATTATCTTTTAAATAATCTTCTCTAAGTGGATAGAATACGGTATTAGTTAATAAAGAAGTGAAATAAGCACATTTAGCTTTTAATTTGATTTCAATAGTAGTATCATCTAAAGCTTTTGCACCAAAATCTTTTAACTCTTCCATAGTAGTATATGGTGTATCAACATCTGCACCAGTCTTTTTATCTTTTACCATATGAGAAGTTCCTTCAATATATTGCCAGATAAATTGTGTATAGTATCCTTGAGTAGGAACTGCACGTTTCCAAGCATATACGAAGTCAGAAGCCTTTACAGTTTCTCCATCGCTCCATTTAGTACCTTTTTTAATTTTGATTGTGTAAGTTAATCCATCCTCACTGATTTCAGGCATATCAGTAGCTAGGCTTGGAACAACATTACCTTCAGTATCAAGTGTATATAACCCTTGATAAACTTGTGCTAAAATGTTAGCAGTGATTGAGTCATCAACAATTGCAGGATCTAAATCTGCAGTATCCCCACCAACTGCAACTCTTAAATCAGCCTGGTTTCCACCGCCACAACCTGTTAAACAAGTTAAAGCCATTAAGAAACAAAGACTATAAGTTAATAATTTTTTCATCGTTTTTCCCCTTTCAACTATTTTTCATATAAGAAACATGCTACTTGACGATTACCAATATTTTTCAATGCTGGCTTCTCTTTAGCACATCTCTCAGTCGCCTTTGGACAACGTGTCCTGAATACGCATCCACTAGGCGGATTTATCGGACTTGGAAGTTCACCCTCCAATACGATACGTTTTTTAGTGCGGGCAGTATTTGGATCCGGAATTGGAACCGAAGATAACAATGCCTGCGTATATGGGTGTAACGGCTCATGATAAACATCATCAGCTTCCCCAACTTCAACAATATTTCCTAAATACATTACTCCAATTCGATCTGAAATATGTTTTACCATACTTAAGTCATGAGCAATGAACAAATAAGCAATTCCCATTTCTGCCTGAATTTTTTCAAGCAGATTAATAACTTGAGCTTGAATTGAAACATCAAGAGCTGAGATTGGTTCATCACAAACAATGAACTTAGGATTTAAAGCAAGAGTTCTTGCAATCCCGATTCTTTGTCTTTGACCACCAGAAAACTCATGTGGATAACGTCGAATATGATCCGGTTTTAACCCAACGATTTCTAACAGCTCACGAACTCTTTTTTCACGCTGTTCTTTTGTATCGTAAATTCCATGAATATCCATTGGTTCACGAATAATTTCTCCAACCGTCATTCTTGGATTTAAACTTGCATAAGGATCTTGAAAAATCATCTGCATATCTCGACGGAACTCTTTCAATTTAGCTCCTTTAATTTTTGTAATATCTTCACCTTCAAAGATAACTTTACCCGCTGTAGGCTCATAAATCTTAACCAAAGCTCTACCTGTAGTACTTTTTCCACATCCTGATTCACCTACTAAACCAAATGTTTCACCTTTAGCAATTTCAAAGTCTACACCATCAACAGCTTTAACAATTTGTTTTTTAGCTAAGAAACCGCCAGAAACCGGGAAATGTACTTTAAGCCCTTTTACTTTTAAAATTGGTTCACTCATTTTCTATTCCCCCTTCTTTAAAACCTTAGGATTTCCAAGCCAGCATGAGCAGGTATGTGTTTTAGAATATTCACGATATTCATCCATTTTAAGTGGACAAATATTCATAGCCTCCTCACAACGATCAACAAAAGGACATCCATCAGAAATATTTAATAAATCAGGCGGTGATCCAGGGATAGGATGTAATTCTTTTCTTTCTAGTTCTTCTGGATTTGCAATACATGATAACAATCCTTTTGTATAAGGATGTTTTGGACTATAGAAGATTTCATCTGTAGTACCCATTTCAACAATCTTGCCACCATACATAATTGCAATTCGATCACAAATACTAGCAACAACTCCAAGATCATGAGTGATCATAATAATACCTGAATCGATTTCATCCTTTAAACTACTAATCAAGTCTAACACTTGTGCCTGTATAGTTACGTCTAATGCTGTCGTTGGTTCATCAGCAATAATAATTTTTGGATCACAAGCTAGAGCAATCGCAATGATTATTCTTTGTCTCATTCCTCCTGAAAACTGATGAGGATATTGACGAATACGACTTTCTGGAGAAGGTATTCCTACCTTTTTCATTAAATCAATCGCTTTATTACGGGCATCCGCTTTAGAAATACCCGGATTATGATTTATAATTGGTTCAATTAATTGTGTTTCAATCCTAAGTGTCGGATTTAAAAATGTCATTGGATCTTGAAAAATCATGGCCATATCATTTCCACGAATATCATCCATTGTCATCTCATATTTTTTATTTGAATCAAAACTCAATGGGGAAATTTCCTTACCATCAATTTTAATTGATCCATTTGTTACTTTACCATTAGCAGCAAGTAATCCCATAATAGAGAACATTGTTTGTGATTTACCTGAACCAGATTCACCAACAATTCCTAATACTTCACCCTTATCTACATAAAAAGATACATCTCTAACTGCTTTTACTGTTCCATTTTCTGTACTAAATTCAGTAGTAAGGTCATTAACTTCTAACATTCTCATTTTATAACTCCCCTCCTACTTCTTTTTAGGGTCAAGGGCATCCCCTAAACCGTCTCCAATAAAGTTTAAAGCTAACATAGTTAAACAGATAGCCAATATTGGCCAAACAACCTGCAAAGGCTGCGAACTAATCATTGCTCTAGCATCATTAGCTAAAGTTCCCCAGCTTGCTTTTGGTGCTGAAAGACCAATTCCTAAGAAACCTAATGTAGCTTCATAAAAAATCGAACTTGGAACTAACATTGAAAATGATACAATAATTGGTCCCATACTATTAATAATTAAGTGTTTTAATAAAATTCGTGATTTACTTGCACCTAAAACAAAGGCCGCTAAAGAAAACTCCTGCTCTTTTAAAGTCATGACCTGAGCCCTAACCTGTCTTGCCATTCCCATCCATGAAGAAATACAAATTCCAATAATAATCGATAAGAAATTTGATCCCATAACAACTGTAATCATAATTAAGTATAACATGTCAGGAATTGAATATAAGGCGTCAACGATACGCATCATGACCATATCTACTTTTCCACCAATATATCCAGCAATAGCACCATAAGTTACCCCTACTAATAAAGAGATAATAGCTGCTGAAAATCCTACTGATAAAGAAATTCTACCACCATACATAATTCTAACTAACACATCGCGTCCAAAACGATCTGTTCCTAAAAAATGTTGCATAGACGGTCCAGCAAATGTATTAGCCATATCCTGACCATCATAAGTATACTTAGAAAACATTGGTATTAAAATACTGCAAATTGCCATTAACGCCAAGAAACATAATCCAATCAAAGCCAACTTATTGGACTTAAAACGATTCCAGGCATCAGCTAAATAAGTTTTACTTTCATATGAAATTTTTTCACTATTCTTTTTTGAATCATCTAACTTCTCAAACATATCAGGAGTAAGTTCGATGTCCATAACTCTATTTTCTTCCATCTTGCTCCTCCTTATTTTAATTTAATTCTTGGATCGACTACTGCCGATAAAATATCAGTAATAATATTAAATGTAATAACCAGAAAACCTAAGAAAATTGTAAGTCCCATAATCATTGGATAATCACGAGTTTGGATACTAGAAACCATTTCTCGACCAATTCCTGGAATCGCAAATAATGATTCAATAACAAAACTTCCTGTAAGCATATATGCAAATGCTGGCCCTGCATATGTAATAACTGGAATCATTGCATTTTTAAGTGCATGTTTAATTACTACTTTTTTATATGATGTTCCTTTCGAACGTGCCAAAATAATATAGTCTTGTTTCATAACTTCCAACATACTACTGCGTGTTAAACGACATATCATCGAAATTGGATAGAATGATAAAGCCATTACTGGCAAGACATAATTAGCTGGCGTGTTTAATCCTACGAATGGTAAAAGTTTTAGCTTAACCCCTAAAACAATCATTAACAAGATACCTATCAAAAATGACGGTACTGATACTCCGATAGTTGCAATAAACATACAGAGATTATTCACCCATTTATGTTTTGAAAGAGCTGCTACAGTTCCCAAAGTAATTCCTATTATCAAAGCTGTAGCAAAAGCAGTTGACCCTAATCTTGCTGTAACTGGAAAGCTTTGAATAATCGTATCAGAAACCTCTCGTCCAGAACGAACCATACTTTCACCTAAATCACCGTGAATCAAATCTCCCATATAAATAGTATATTGCTCAAAAACCGGCTTATCCAAATTATACTTTTTAATCGCCAATTCCCGCTGTGCCTGATTTTTATACTTTTCACCACTGATCGGTGACCCTGGTGTTGCTTTCATCAAAAAGAAAGTTGCTGATGAAAGTAAAAACAGGGTAACAATTCCAATAAGCACGCGTTTTAAAACATACCTAAACATTTAATCACCTATTCCTTTACTTTATATACCTATTAGTATACCTTAAAATATATCAAATTCCAAACACTTTTTTACATAAAAAGCCTGTAAATATCTAGAAATTCTGCCCAAAAACCGCTAATTGTATACGATTATACAGATTTTTTAAAAAAATATTTTTTTATTTTTTCTTAAAATAAATTAATTTTTAAGTAAAAATAGAAAAATTGTACCAAATTCAGTACAATTTAATCGCATTTATAAATACCTTTTTTAGCTGCTATTGCTTCTTCGTTTGCTGCAATAATCTCATTTTTATAAGTATAGTCAAACCCATAATCATAGAATTTTTCAACTAGTCCCTCACGAGCCAGCTTTTCTTGCAGCAGTTCTCCATCAACAAATACCCAGGCAAGCATTCGATCATATTTATCCATTGTATCGCCATCGTTATTTAATTCTAATTCTATTATTGAAGCATTAGTCAGTTGTGTTTTTGTATAATCACTAGCCTCTTTTCCATGTGGTTCAATTTGATTAGTAGATTCTGGTGTATCAATATATAAAAATCGCACTTTAGTACTTTTACCATCAACATTAAACCATGCTGTATCACCATCAACACATTTATCTAGAGTAACTTCAAAACGTTTACCAGGAATAATAGTTTTATGATCTTCATAAAAATTATATCCAAAAATAACTAATATCACTATTATTCCTAACCATGACTTAGATAATTTACTTTGCTGTTTTTTAGTTATCTTAATTTTTTTAGACATTTAATCCCACCGCCTTTTTGGCTAATTTATCAGCTCTTTCATTGTAAAAATCACCACTATGCGCTAATACTTTAACAAAAACAATTTCTAATTCCTTGCGGTACATTGCCACTTTTTTTTGATATTCTTGAGTTCCTGGTTTATTAGCTTTCCATGACCCATCAACCCATTTTTCAATTCCTTCATAATCATAATAAATGCATATATGTGTATGTTTGCTGTTTTTTGCATATTCCATAGCACAAATGCTTCCTAATATTTCACCAGCTACATTACGCATCGAAACATAATTGATATCATTGCCTTTACCATACATTTCTTTAATTATTCTCTGGCCTTCAATAATCACACAGCCAAAGCCATACTCTTTTGTTTTAACATTATAACTTCCATCAACATAGGCAATTAATCCACTTTCAAAACCAACTTTCTTTTCTTCAACAAACGCCCTGGCCTCATCTTCATTATTAAAGGATTTATATACTGCTCCTTTAAATCTATCAACTTGTTCTCTGCATTCATCCCATGAAAAATATACACCTGGTTTTCGACCTGCTCTTACTGCATAAAATTTTGCCATAACTACTCCTCTTTTTTAAATATATCCTATTTTAAACTAGAAAAAACAAATAGTAAAGAGACAAGGTTGTTTAATACTACAATCTCGAGTATAATTATGGTATTAGAATTAAAGGAGATATAACATGAATATTGAAGAAAGATTTTTAAAATATGTTAGTTTTGACACCCAGTCAGACGAATACTCAAATACTACCCCTTCTACTTTAAAACAATTAGAATTGGGTAAAGAATTAGTTAAAGAAATGCTGGAATTAGGAATAAAAGATGCCCATTTGGATGAATTTGGCATCGTTTATGGAACAATTAAAGGTAATGGCGGCACTGGTGATGTAATTGGATTCATTGCTCATATGGATACTTCTCCTGATGCCTGCGGAAAAGACATTAAACCACAAAAAATAACAAACTACGATGGAAATGCAATTAAAATTAATGAAACTTTAGGATTATTTTTGGACCCAGAAGAATTTCCTAGTCTAAAGAAAATGGTCGGTCACGACTTAATTACTACCGATGGTACTACTCTGCTAGGAGCTGATGATAAAGCTGGTGTAGCTATTATTATGGACTTGGCTGATTATCTATATCATCACCCTGAAATCAAGCATAACGATATTAAAATTGCTTTTACTCCAGATGAAGAAGTTGGTCGTGGAACAGATAATTTTAACGTGAAAAAATTTAACGCTAAATATGCCTATACATTAGATGGCGGGGATATTGAAGAATATAATTATGAAAATTTTAATGCCTATAGTGCTAAAGTAGAAGTTACTGGCAAATCAATTCACCCTGGTGATGCCAAAGATAAAATGGTTAATGCTGTCAATGTAGCAATTGAATTTGAAAATATGCTGCCAGCTAATCAAAAAGCATATTGTACTGATGGTTATGATGGATTCAATCATTTACATCATTTAGAAGGTAGTTGTGAAAAAGCCGTTTTAGAATATATAATTAGAAATCATGATTTGCAACTAGCAAAAAAACAAATTAATGATTTTAAGAGAATTAAAAAATATTTAGATGATAAATATGGATATGAATTAATCAAATTAGATATTAATGAATCTTATTTAAATATGGCTGAAGTAATTAAAGAAAATTATTATATCATCGAAAGATTAGAAAATGCTATGAAAAAAGCAGGAATCAAAGGTCATGCCAGTCCGATTAGAGGTGGAACAGACGGAGCAAGATTAACCTTCATGAACTTACCTTGTCCAAATATTGGTACAGGTGGTGCTAATTTTCATGGACCATTCGAATTTGTTTCATTAACAATGATGAAGCAAGCAGTAGAAATATTGAAAGAAATAGTAAAAGAATAAAACCATGAAACGCTGTTTATTTATTGTAAATCCCTCATCTGGACAACGTTCTTTACAAAACAATTTGGACAAACTGATTGGTCAGCTGATTATAAGACAGCTAGTAAATCATATCGATATTTTCTATACTGCTAAAAAAGATGATGGCTACTATAAAGCTCTAAAATGTAATGAAAAAGATTATGATTTCATTACTGTTGTAGGTGGTGACGGAACCATTAATGAAGTAGTCAGCGGTATGGTTGAAAGTCATAAATCGATTCCGTTATGTATTTTAGCTGCAGGTACAGTTAATGATTTTGCAAACTATTTAAATTTACCAACCAATATTGATGGGGTTTGCAATTTAATCAATAATTTTCATACCGTCTGCTGTGATGTAGGTAAAATTGATAACCGTTATTTTATGAATGTCGCTGCTGGAGGAATGTTTAGTGATGTATCCTTTACCGTTAGCAAAAACGATAAAAAAAGACTTGGTCCATTAGCATATTACCTCAATGGATTAGCTAATTTACCAAGCCAGCTAAATACAAATATTGATCTTAAAATTATTCTTGATGATATTAATGTGATTGAAGAAGAAGCCAAAATGTTTATGGTTACCAATACCAATCGTGTAGGCGGTTTTGAAAATATTATCCCATTAGCTGATATTCAAGACGGATTATTAGACTTAATTATTATAAAAAAATGTTCTGTTACTGATCTAGTTGCCCTGTCTAAAGACTATATTTTAAAAAAACATGCTAACAGTCCTTTCATCGCCTATTTTCAAGCTAAAAAAATTGAAATACACAGTAAGCAGGAAGTAATAATTGATATCGATGGGGAAAAAGGATCTTTGTTGCCTGTAACAATTGAAGTTATTGACCAGGCAATTAACATTTTAATTCCACTATAAGGGGTATGACCAATGTCATTAAGTTAAGACATTGTCTTTATAGAGGATTACAATAAAATGTAACCCTCTTTTTTGTTTTGTTTTTTATTTAAAGTGTTGACATTCGTACATATTTGTGCGGCCTA
>JAETPY010000051.1 GCA_021770925.1 Erysipelotrichaceae bacterium
TAGGCCGCACAAATATGTACGAATGTCAACACTTTAAATAAAAAACAAAACAAAAAAGAGGGTTACATTTTATTGTAATCCTCTATAAAGACAATGTCTTAACTTAATGACATTGAGAAAATTCTTATTTATTTATTATCAAATTTTAAGACATTAAATTAAAAATTAGGTTATTATATATACGAGGAGGAAAAAATATGCAGGCACTTCTAAAATATAAGAAACAAATAATTTTCATTATTTCAGCAATAATCCTTATAATTATAATATTTGGTATTTATATCCTCCATATAACTCTGCAAAACATTGAATATTCAAGAAATCAAGCTCATGTAACTGCTTTAAATAGGTTTCCTGGAACAATTATTTCATCAAATATCGAATATGAAAATTTACAAATTTATTATGAATTAGAAATCAAAAACTCTAATCAGGAAATAATCGAAGTAGTTATAAATGCTAAAAACGGTGCTATTATCAGTTATCAGTATAAGGAGGAATAAAAATGATTTTAATTATTGAAGATGAAAAAAATATGTCTAATTTATTAAAATTAGAACTTACGCATGCAGGCTATCTATGTGATCAAGCCTTTGATGGTGAAACAGGTTTGACCAAGGCCTTTGATCAAGATTATGAACTGATTCTCCTTGATTTAATGTTACCTAAAATAAACGGAATTGAAGTGTGTCGCCGTTTACGATTAGAAAAGCAAACACCTATTATAATGTTAACAGCTAGAGATGAAGTAATGGATAAAGTTAACGGTCTACAAACTGGGGCTGATGATTATCTTGCAAAACCTTTTGCCATGGAAGAATTACTAGCAAGGATCAATGCTTTATTAAGACGTGTTAAAATCCAAAATAATACCCTTAAATATAAGCATAAAGATATTGAAATTGATATTACCAAGCATCAAATACTATTCATGAAAAAAGAAATATCACTCACAGCTACAGAATTTGATCTATTAGTTTTATTAGTAAAAAATGGGGGCAATATAGTAACAAAGGATAATATTTTAAATAAAATATGGGGTTATGAAAAAAGTGTTTCTACTAATGTTGTAGAAGTTTATATTCGTTATCTTAGAAACAAACTACCAGGTATTGAGATTGAAACTATTCGTGGTATTGGGTATCGTTTAATATGAAAAAAAAACACTCTTTTCGCTTTCAGTTAACCTTTTCTACTTCATTGATCATTATGAGTTTTATCATTTTTTTCAGTTCAATCCTGCTTATATACATGACTTATTACCTTTTAATTATTAGTAAGATTTATGCAATGGACGAAGATGTTATAACACCTGTCGCTAGTATCATTATTATATTATTATTCATTTTAGTAATAGTCGCATTAATAACGAGTATTATCTGTGGTATAACGATCAGCGATCGGTATCTAAAAACAGTAAAAAAATTTACTAATAATATTAAGTATATAAAAAAAGACAGATTAAAACACCGTCTTCAAATCGAAGATAATGATGAATTGGGACAATTAGGTAAAGAATTCAACGATGTTTTAGACCAGCTTGAAAATTCTTTAAACCAGCAAAACCAGTTTGTCAGCGATGCTTCCCATGAATTAAAAACACCATTATCCATTATTAAAGGAAATTTAGATATGTTACTGCGCTGGGGGAAAGATGATCCCGAAATCTTATCATCAGCATTAGAAATTTCTTGTAAAGAAGTTGATCGATTAATTATATTATGTAATGAATTATTGCATTTAACTAGAGAAATAAAAGTTCAGCGTGATAAAAAAAATAACATTATTCCCATCATCTATAACACAATTGAAGATTTTAAAAAATTAAATCCTGATGTTATCTTTACAATCACCATTAATTCAACCCGCAAAGTTTGGATAAGTGAAGAACATTTAAAACAATTACTAATTATTTTAATTGATAATGCTATAAAATATGCTAAACCAAATGATAAAAGAATTGAGATTCAATACATTGATCATCTACTTAAAATCAAAGACTATGGAATTGGTATTAGTGCAGAAAAAATTAATTATATTTTTAATCGCTTTTACAAAGCCGATGAATCAAGGATGCAAAACGATAATAGCTTTGGTTTAGGTTTAGCTATTGCTAAAAAATTATGTAATTATTATGGTTACCAAATTAGTGTAATTAGTAAAATTAATGAATATACAGAATTTACAATCAATTTAAAGGAGAATGACTTATGAAAAAATTAATAACTATCTTATTTATTACAATAATATTAACTGGATGTACAAATAGTTCAGTAGAGGCTATTTCTTTAGATGAAGCTCAAAAAATTGCTTTAAATGCTATTGATGGTAAAGTTATTAAAGCAAAAAAAGAACATGACGACGGTATTGATTATTACGACTTTGAAATTATTAGTGACAATCAAAAATATGAAATTGAAGTTGATGCTGATACTGGTAAAATTATCAAAAATGAAAAAGATACTGACTATATTCCTAGTTCTAATGAAGCATCACAAAATAATAATTCTCAAACAACAGCTATTTCTAGTGAAGATGCCCAAAAAATCGCCATGGAAAAAGTTGGTAATAATGGATATCTAGTAAAATGTGAATTAGATAATGATAATAATAAACAGAAATATGAAATTGAAATTAAAAATGGTAATATTGAATATGAAATCGATATTGATGCTAATACTGGTGAAATCATTAAATATGAAGAAGATCATGACTAAGTGCTATAAATTTTTAAATAAAAGTGTTTACTGAACATCAAGTAAACACTTTTTATATCTATTAAATTTTATAACATTTATTGTTTTCAATACAAAACTTTCTTTAATGTTTTAATTATTTATTAGAAAGATATTCATCCATTGCCTTAGCTGCTGTTTTACCAGCTCCCATTGCAAGAATTACAGTTGCCGCTCCAGTAACAACATCGCCACCAGCATAAACTCCTTCTTTACTAGTTTTCATTGTTTCTTCATCGACAATGATTCCACCCCATTTTTGAGTATCTAACCCAGGAGTAGTTTGTCTAATCAATGGGTTAGGGCTTTGACCAATCGAAACGATTACTGTACCTGTTTCAATTGTGAAGTTTGAACCTTCTTTTGCTACTGGTCTTCTTCTTCCACTTTCATCAGGTTCTCCAAGCTCCATCTCTACACATTCCATTGACTTAACCCAGCCATTTTCACCTTCAATTTTAACAGGATTAGTTAACAATTTGAAAATAATACCTTCTTCTTTAGCATGATGTACTTCTTCCTTGCGCGCTGGTACCTCTTCAGCTCCACGACGATACACGATATAAACATTTTTAGCACCTAAACGTTTTGCTGTTCTAGCCGCGTCCATCGCAACATTACCAGCACCAATTACACATACTGTATCGGTGATCTTAACTGGTGTAGGATGATTAGGAAATTCATATCCTTTCATTAGATTAACTCTAGTTAAGAATTCATTGGCAGCATAAACACCATTTAAGTTTTCTCCAGGAATATTCTGAAATCTTGGTAATCCAGCCCCACTACCAATAAAAATTCCTTTATAGCCTTGTTCTTGAAGCTCATCAATTGTAATTGAGCGTCCAACAACCACATTTGTTTCAAATTTAACACCCAAAGCTGCTACATTATCAACTTCCTGCTGAACTAAAGATTTTGGTAAACGAAATTCTGGAATTCCATACGATAAAACTCCACCAGTTTTATGAAGTGCTTCAAATACAGTTACATCATATCCTTTTTTCACTAGTTCTCCAGCACAAGTAATTCCTGCTGGTCCAGAACCAATAATAGCAACTTTTTTACCATTACTTTCAATTTTTAATTCTGGTGTTTTACCATTAGCCATATGGTAATCAGCAACAAATCTTTCTAATCTCCCAATTCCTACAGCTTCTCCTTTAATTCCTCGCACACATTTACCTTCACATTGATTTTCTTGTGGACAAACACGACCACAAATAGCTGGTAATGCATTTTCACTAGTAATAATTTTATATGCTTCTTCAAAATTACCAGCTGCAACTTCTTGAATAAATTCTGGAATAGGTACACCCACTGGACATCCTTTTTTACATGGCTGATGCTTACAATTTAAGCATCGGGTTGCCTCTTCCATTGCCATTTCTTTTGTATAACCTAAGGCAACTTCATCAAAATTTTTATTTCTTACATTTGGTTCTTGTTCAGGCATTACAACCTTTGTTAATGACATATTTGGCATTATTTTGCACCTCCCATTAAATTACACATCCGATTTGCGTTTTCATTAACCGTATGTTCTTCCTCTTTAAACATTTTTTGGCGCATCATCAGCTCATCAAAATCAACCTGCAGTCCATCAAAATCTGGTCCATCTACACAAGCAAACTTTATTTTACCATCAACACTAACTCGACAGCAGCCACACATACCAGTACCATCAATCATAATTGGATTTAAAGATACTGAAGTTTTAATATTTTTAGGTTTTGTTACATTAACAACAGCCTTCATCATTGGTACAGGACCAATCGCAATTACTTCATCAAAGTTTTCCCCTTTTTCAAGTAAATCACTTAATACTGTAGTCACAAATCCTTTAGTGCCCAAAGAACCATCATCAGTAGCAATATAAACATTTTTACAAAACTTTTTAAATTCATCCGCCAACAAAACATATTGTGCTTCACGTCCACCAATAATCACGTCAACATCCACCCCACGACCAGCTAATTCACGAAGTTGAGGATATAGCGGTGCACTACCAACGCCACCAGCTATACCAATTACATGTTTAACTTCATGAAATTTTGTCGGCACTCCTAATGGTCCAACAAAATCATTTAATTCATCACCTTCATTTAATTTAGCTAATTCTTTTGTTGAATATCCAACAATTTGATAAATAATCGTAATTGTTTCTTTTTCTCGATCAAAATCTGCGATTGTTAATGGAATTCTTTCACCATCTTCACCCACACGTAAAATAATAAATTGCCCAGGCTCACACTTTTTTGCGACATATGGTGCATGAACTTCCATTAGTTCTACTACATCATTTAGTACTTCTTTTTTCAAAATCTTGTACATATTATTTCCCCCTAAATTATTTATACTTACATATTGTAGCCTGCTTAACAAAAAAAAACAATGATAATTCCCATTTTTTGTATACAATATACAGCTTGTTGATAATTATATATATTACATACAAAAAGTATAAAAACATGTTTATCGTATTCTAAATATTAAAAGCTCCTAATATTGTCAGGAGCAGATATACATATTTTTATTTTTTTCCTATATTCATAAATCATTAATAAAACATTTGAAGAAAACTATATATTAGAATCGTATATAGAAGCAGGTTATTTTAATTGTAGACATAATATTAATAATTATAGACAATATAATACTATGGAGGTGAGAGCTTTTGTTCCAATTTATTTAATATTTGACTGAACTAACAATAGGTAAACGATGATTATTTTGATCCTAAAAATGATTATGTATATCATTATCGTCAACAAATAAAAACTCCCCTATAAATACATATGATCTAAAAATATTATTTAACAGTAATATCCTCTAAGATTTCTTCCCATAGTAAAGCTAGAAATCCCACTATAATTAAAGGTGCTCTCACAAATGAGGATATTAAATTAACTACTTTAAAAGTATGAGTTGTACGGATTTTAGACATAATGTTTTCGATTCTAATATTTATATTGTTTTCTTCGATAAGAATTTAAACAAATATCTTCACCTCACATAAAATAAATTAACATATTCAATTTATACAATCCACCTTTTTACATATTTGGTCATATTTTAAACATATTTGGCTCATTATAATTTTTTTAGGCCAATTTAAACTATGTTGGACAATATTTATTCTCTTTATGTATAATATGTCTTATGAAAAGGAGGTCTAGTTTTGTATAAAATTGCTATTATTGATGATGACTCAGATATTCTTAATATGATTTATGATAAAACTAAAGAGATTTTTAATGCTGCTGGATTAAATCCCGAAATATCATATTTTACTAATCCCCACCAGTTGGATATCAATATTTGTTATGATATTTTATTTTTAGATATCAATATGCCAGATCTAAACGGTATCGATTTAGCACAAAAATATGTCGAAAAATATCAAGATACTTTTATTATATTTATTACTAACAAATATGATTTAGTATTTAATGCTTTTAGTGTCCATCCATTCGATTTTATTAAAAAAGAAAATCTTGACACTGGATTAACCCAAACCATCAAACATTTAATAAATAAATTAAATAAAATAAATAAAACTATAACACTTCATGACAAAAACAATATCATTAATTTAAAATGTAAAGATATTATCTTTTGTGAGAGCTATGGCCATAGATGTTATATTCATACTACCAGGGGAACTATAGAAACTACTAAATACAAATTATCAAATATAGAAAATATTATTGCTTCTCCTGATTTTTATATGATTAATCAATCATATTTAATACATTGGAAGTATGTTACTAGAATTGAAAATAAAAATGCAATTTTTGAAAATGGCAGCAGCCTTCTTATTAGCAAACGAAGATTAAAAGAATCACTTGCTTCCTATCAAAAGTATATTTTAAGAAATTTATAATTTGGTATCTGTTAATTTTCTATTTTTGATAATATACAATATTTTTTATTTATCGTTGTATAATAACAGCATTGGAGGTAGTTATGAGTAATAAAATTATGTTTTTTGATATTGATGGTACTTTACTATCGGAAACAACTCATTCAATTCCAAAAAGTACTATTGTTGCCCTAAAGAAAGCTAAAGAAAAAGGACATCTTATTTTTATAAACACAGGCAGACCATTTTCATTAATCGATGAATGCATAAAAAAATTAAATCCTGATGGATATGTCTGTGGCTGTGGGACATATATTCAATATCATGATGAAGTATTATTTTCTTATACTTTGTCTTCAAAACGTTGCAATGAGATAAGAGATTTAATTAGAGAAACTAAAATCGATGGAGTATTAGAAGGTAAAGACATGATATATTTTGATAAAAATATTCGTCATCCTTTAGTAAAAGATATAAAAAAGAGATATCAAGATACACCATCATTTAAATTATCAACTTTTGATGATCCAAAACTATCTTTTGATAAGTTTACAATCTGGTTTGATAAACACAGTGATATTGATACTTTTAAAAAAAATATAGCCACTGATTTTGATTATATTACTAGAGCCAAAGATTTTGGCGAAATAGTTCCTAAAGGACATTCTAAAGCAACAGGAATTCAATTTTTATTAGATTATTTTAACTTAAATAACGATGATGCTTATGTTTTTGGTGATAGTTTTAATGATGAAACAATGCTTCGCTATGTTAAACATTCTATTGTTATGAAAAATGGCGATCCAGAATTATTTAAATATGCATATTATGTAACTAAAGATATTGAAGATGATGGTATATATCACGCTTTAAAGCATTTAAATTTAATCTAATGCAGATCAGACTGATCTGTTTTATTTTTTAAACAAAAATTGTATTTGTCTTAATATTAGGGTATAATAATGCTTGCTTTAAGGAGGACAATTATGGCAGCAATAAGTTATGAATTAAAACATGTCTGTAAACAATCTGGTGCCCGCTATGGAATTTTACATACTCCTCATGGTGATGTCGAAACGCCCATGTTTATGCCTGTAGGTACTCTAGCTACTGTAAAAGGGATTTCCCCAGAAATGTTAAAAGAAATGCATTCGCAAGTAGTTCTTGCAAATACTTATCATCTTTGGCTTCGTCCTGGAGAAGATGTAATTGAACAAGCTGGCGGTTTACATAAATTTATGAATTATGATGGTCCAATGCTTACAGACAGCGGTGGATTTCAAGTGTTTTCATTAGGAAATACTCGTAAAATTGAAGAAGAAGGGGTTAAGTTTAAAAGTATTATTGATGGAAGTTCACTTTTTCTTTCCCCAGAAAAAGCAATTGAAATTCAAAATAAATTAGGGGCTGATATTATTATGTCATTTGATGAATGCGCCCCATACCCATGCAGTTATGAATACATGAAAGATAGTATGGAAAGAACCCTAAGATGGGCTAAACGTGGTAAAGATGCTCATAAAAACACTGATAAACAAGCTCTTTTTGGAATTGTTCAAGGAGGCGAATTTCCTGATTTAAGAGAGCAATGTGCCAAAGAACTAGTCAAAATGGATTTTCCAGGATATTCAATTGGAGGCACTAGCGTTGGTGAGCCTAAAGATGTTATGTATAAAATGGTTGATGATGCAGTTAAATGGTTGCCTGAAGATAAACCGCGCTATTTAATGGGGGTAGGTAATCCTATTGATTTAATTGAATGTGCAATAAGAGGAATTGATATGTATGACTGTGTATTACCAACCAGAGTTGCTCGTCATGGTGCTGTTATGACTAGTACTGGACGAATAAATATCAATAATGAAAAATTTAAATATGATTTTACTCCACTTGACTCTAATTGTAATTGTTATTGTTGTAAAAATTATACTAAAGCTTATGTCCGGCATTTACATAAATGCGATGAAATATTTGGGAAAACTTTATTATCTATCCATAATGTCAATTTCTTACTAGAACTTGCTAAAGATATTAGAGAAGCTATAAAAGAAGATCGATTACTTGATTTTAAAGAAGAATTTCTAAACAAGTATGGTCATGATGTATATAAGAGGGCCTTTTAAAATGAAACTAAGTGAATTTGACTTTGAATTACCAGAAGAACTAATTGCTCAAACCCCATTAGATAAACGAGATACCTCAAAACTAATGGTTTTAAACCGTGAAAAACAAACAATTGAACATAAACACTTTTATGATATCCTTGACTATTTAAATCCAGGTGATATTTTAGTAAGAAACAATACCAAAGTTATCCCAGCACGGCTATTTGGAATAAAGGAAGAAACCAATGGTCATGTTGAGGTTTTATTATTAAAAGATCAAGGTAATGATATTTGGCAATGCCTAGTAGGAAATGCAAGAATTGTTAAAATGGGTACTATTATTACTTTTGGTGATGGTTTATTAAAAGCTAAATGTCTTGAAATAAAAGACGAAGGAATTAGGGTATTTAAAATGATATATGATGGAATTTTTTATGAAATCTTAGATAAACTAGGAACAATGCCGCTTCCACCCTATATCAAAAAAAAGTTAGATGATCAAAATCGGTATCAGACAGTTTATGCGAAAATCGAAGGTAGTGCAGCAGCTCCAACTGCCGGGTTACATTTTACTGATGAAATTATCGAAAAGATAAAATCTAAGGGGATTGAGATTCTTGATGTTACTTTACATGTCGGTTTAGGAACTTTTAGACCTGTAAAAGTAGATAATGTTTTAGAACACCATATGCATAGTGAATATTATATGATTGAACCAGAAGTTGCTGATAAATTAAATCAAGCTAAGGCAAATGGACAAAGAATCATTGCTGTTGGAACAACTTCAACAAGAACTTTAGAAGCAAATATGCAAAAATATGGTCAATTTAAAGCAACTCATGAAAATACAGATATTTTTATTTATCCAGGATATCAATATAAAGCCATTGATTGTCTAATTACTAATTTCCATTTACCTAAATCAACACTACTAATGTTGATTAGTGCTTTTGCTTCAAAAAAATTTATTTTTGAAGCATATCATGAAGCAATTAATGAAAAATACCGTTTCTTTAGTTTTGGTGATAGTATGTTTATAATCTAAATATTATTTTTTACTATTAAAAAGACTACTCTAAATATCATTAAATTGAGATGACAATAAATATGCCAGAAATAGAAATACCTATATATCAATATTTCTACTTCTGGTCTTATTTTTGTATATACAAAAGTATACAGTGATTTTATAGCTAATTCACATTTTATTAAAGTAAAATATAAAATTCTTTTGTATATATTAGTAGGAGGTATTTAATCTGAATAAAAAATAAGAATGGAAATCAATGTTTTACCTAAAAAAGTGCATAAAGCCCCTTTCCCCAAATAGAAGGCTATTCTGTTTGAGGTGAGTTGTTAGATTTCTTGATAATGAATTGTAGGATTTCTTCATCAGTCAAACCAGTGCGGCTGAGCTGATGGAAAGCATTTCTTAAATTGTTTTTGATATATTCGATACGCTGTTGTTTTGTCGTTTCAACATCTGCCATATCAGATGGGTTGAAAACCTCACCTGTTTTAAATTTGTTGCATATTTTATTTTTATCTTTTTGATGACTAATTTAGCAAATAATACGAGATTTCCCCTAAATATAAAATATAAAAATTTAAACGTTATTAATTTTAAAATGCAATTATGCTATAATTAATACATGAAAATAAATTATGATTTAAAATTTAAAGAAGAATTACAAAAAATAAAAGGAACCAAACCAACACTACTTTTACATGTATGTTGTGGCCCTTGTAGTGGTAATGTAATCAGAGAAATTGCTGACAGCTTTGATATAACTATATATTATTCTAATTCTAATATCTATCCTTATGATGAATATCATCGACGTTACCATGAATTGTTAACCTTTATTGATCAATTTAATCAGGACTATGATCAGCATATTAAGGTTATTGAAGATCCTTATTTACCAAAAGAATATCTTGAAAAAATTTCTATTTACAAAGATGAACCTGAAGGAGGTAAACGCTGTTATCTTTGTTATCAAAAAAGAATGGCACAAGCTTTTGACTATGCATCCAAAAACCAATTTGACTATTGGACTACTGTATTAAGCGTTTCTCCACATAAAAACAGTCAATGGATCAATGAAATTGGAGCATCATTTAATCAGGAAAGAACAAAGTTTTTATTCAGTGATTTTAAAAAAAATAATGGTTATTTAAAATCTGTTCGTTTTGCAGATAAATATCATTTATATCGCCAAAATTATTGTGGATGTATATATTCATATCAAGACATGTTGAAAAGAAGTACGCAATAATTAAAAACATGAGTTTATAGCTCATGTTTTTAATATCTTTTTAACTGTTTGGTTGCCGGTCCACTAATAAGATGACCATAGCAATCAAAGATAGATCCATGACATGGACAATACCAGGTTTGATCTTTTTCATTAAACTCTACTACACATTTTAAATGAGGGCAATATGGCGAAAAATAGAAAAATCTTTTTTGTTTATCTTTGTAAACAGCTATTAAACGTCCGTTATATCGCAGTACTTTTCCCTGGTTACAATTTAATTTCAATTCTTTAGTCGCCAGAATCCGATTCTTTATCATACCATGATAATTATTTTTAACTAACTTGATAATGTCTTTACTAGAGTGTAAATAATGTCCATAATTTGGATTATATAGTGCAGCATATTTACTATTGTTATTTGTGATTAATTCATAAATTAATTTACTAGCTACATGACTTAAAGTCATACCCCATTTATTATAACCATAAGCTATGAATTCATTATCATTAATTTTTCCAATATAAGGTATTTTTCTTAATGGCACACTATCCTGTCCATACCAATGCCATTGATCCTTAGTAAAGTCTCTATTCATTTCAATAACTGCATTTTGACTTACTGGTCGAATAGAAAAATTAGTGGTCAAATTCAAAATACTATCTTTTTGCTCTTTATTCTCCTTATAAATAACATGTTCTTTTTCTTGTAAAATCCTAAAAAAGTATCCTTTTTGTAAATTTGGTGGATATCGAGTCATCCATACTATTTTTTTAGCTTTAACTTTATTACCATTTACTTCTAAATAAATTTCATTATCTTTAATTATTTTTTTCTTCACCAATGAGTTTTCATATATATCTACTTTATCGCATTTTTCTAATATTCCTTTAAGATATTTCAATGGATGAAAAACTGCTTGATTATAAAGTCCCATTGATACCCGTTTATCACCAGAAATATCTTCAATAACATCAAATCCCCATGATTTAAATAATTTAATTTGACTTATTACTTTTTTTAAATTATCACTATCCTCAGCTTCAATATAAGCAATATTTTCCTTAAAATCACAGTCAATCTGGTTTATTTCAATAATTTCTTTAATTTCCTGTAATGCTTCATAATTTGAGTTTAAATATTCTTTAGCTTTACTTTTATTATAAGCATTACAAATATCCTCATAAAGAACATCATGCAAATAACTCACTTTTGCTGTTGTATGACCTGTTGTTTTACTTGCAAGGGTATCACTTTCAAATAAAGCTACTTTAAAATCACTATTGTTTAAACGATACGCTAAAGTAATACCGCTCATTCCACCACCAACAATAACAATATCATAACTACAATCTCGAGCTATTTTAGGATAATTTGGTAATTTTACTGTTTTTTGCCAATACGATTCATTCTTCATTTTAATCACCTTATAAATTATGACCCTTAAAACAAAAAAGATACTGAAATTTTCAGTATCTAATATGGCTTTAAGTTTTTCATTGAAAAATCAAGAATTGGTGCTCCATAAGTAATTGCTCCCGAAGAAACAAAATCTACTCCAATTTTAGCAATTTCTAAAAGTCTTTCTTTAGTAACATTTCCAGAACATTCACTTTGTGCTTTATCACCAATTAAAGCAACTGCTTTTTTCATCGTGTCATTGTCCATATTATCCAGCATAATAATATCTGCTTTAGCATTTAAAGCTTCTTCAACCTGTTCAAGTGTTTCCACCTCTACTTCAATTTTACGAACAAATGGCGCATAATCACGTGTCATCTCAATTGCTTTAGTAATACTTCCAGCTGCACCAATATGATTATCTTTAATTAATACTCCATCTGATAAATTATAACGATGATTAGTTCCACCGCCTATTTTAACCGCATATTTTTCAAAAATACGATTATTAGGTGTTGTTTTACGTGTGTCTAGTAATTTAGTTTTCGATCCTTTTAAGATTTCTACTGATTGATGAGTATATGTCGCAATCCCGCTCATCCTTTGTAAATAATTTAAAGCAACTCTTTCACCTGACAATAAGACTCTGATATCACCAATTACCTCACCAATATAATCACCTTTTTTTATTTTATCTCCATCATGATATTTAGTACTAAATTTACAATTACTATCCAATAACTTAAATGTTCTTTCAAAAACTTCTAAACCACAAATAATTCCATCCTGTTTACAAATTAAATCAACATGACCTAACTTACCTTTAGGCATAACAGCATTAGTTGTAACATCATCACTTGTAATATCCTCTTTTAATGCACTTAAAATATAATCATCAATATTGACCCTAAGATTTACACCATTTATCATAGAACTCACCATCTTTTCTCTTAATTTCTTCCATAATTATTTTTTTATTCTCCAGCATTAATTTATCTTTATTGTATTTACTAATATCAATATATTGTGGATCAAAATTAATTCCATTAATTTCATCTTTAATTACCCTGGCAGCTCTTTTAGCAAAAACCAAACTCTCTAATAAAGAATTACTAGCTAAACGATTAGCTCCATGCACCCCATTACATGCTGTTTCACCAATCGCAAATAAGTTTTTCATCGAAGTTCTACCAAAAGTATCACTTTTAATTCCACCCATTAAATAATGTTGAGCTGGAACAACAGGTACTGGTTCTTTATACATATCATAACCTTCTTCAAGACACTGTTTATAAATATGAGGGAACCTGGTTTGAATCTGGTCATGATCCATATGCATAACTGATAAATAAACATAAGGACTATTATATTTATCCATTTCTTTTTTGATAGCATTACTAACAACATCTCGTGGTAATAATTCATCTACAAAACGCTCCATATCCAGGTTCAATAAATGAGCACCCTCTCCTCTAACTGACTCACTAATTAAAAAACTTCTTCCTGGTTTAGTAGTATATAAAGTAGTTGGATGTATTTGAATATAATTAATATTTTCTAATTCAATATTATTTCTTAATGCGATGGCAAAACTATCACCTGTAATATGTTTAAAATTAGTAGAATGTTCAAATAATCCCCCCATTCCCCCAGTAGCCAAAATCACAACTTTAGCATTGATTTGAACGACTTCACCATTATTTTCCATAATAATTCCTGTCGCCTTATTATCATCATTAATAATATCTAACATTGTTGCTTCTTCAACAACAGTAACATTATTACATAACTCAATTTGTTTAATTAACTTTGAAGTTATTTCTTTACCAGTAACATCCTGATGATGTAAAATTCTAAATTCAGAATGTGCACCTTCACGTGTATAAGCCAAGTTTCCCTCACTATCACGATCAAATTCAACTCCATAATCCATTAAATCTTTCATTATTTGGGGAGCCTGCTGAATCATTATTTTAACCGACTCTGGATTATTTTCATTCCGTCCTGCCTTTAAAGTATCTTGATAAAAGGCGTCAAAATCATCTGCACTTTTTAAAGTACAGATTCCCCCTTGAGCTAAATATGAATCACTATTTTCAATTCTATCTTTAGTAATCATCAAAATCCTTAAATCACGGGGCAAGCATAAACCAGCAAATAAGCCGGCAGCTCCTGTCCCTACAATGATTACATCAAAATTATTATCCATTATTTCCACCTTCTTATTTTGCTAATTCATGCATTTTTTCTAATGGTTTTTTAGCTTTAACCATGAATTCATCATCAAGATTAACTTGATTTGTATTATTTTTTAAACAATCTCTTATTTTTTCAAGTGTATTTTTCTTCATATCCGGACAAATCAATTTATCTGTTGCTGGAAAAAATTTTTTCCCTGGATTTCTTTTCTCCATTTCATGAATTACTCCAATTTCAGTAACAACAATAAACTCATCATGTTCTTGATCATTAGTAGCGTAATCAATAATTCCCGATGTACTACCAGCATAATCAGCTAATGTAACACACTCTGGTCGACATTCAGGATGAATTAATACTGGTGCTCCAGGATGCATCTGTTTAGCTTTTTGGATATCCTCAACCATGATTCGATAATGGGTTGGACAGTGCCCATTACAAAAAATAAAATTCTTATCTGGAACGATCTTTGCAATATGTTTACCTAAATTTTGATCAGGTATAAATAAAATATTCTTATTTGGTAAAGCTTCCACAATTCTTTTTGCGTTTGATGATGTCACACAGACATCAGCCATTGTCTTAATTTCCGCCGTTGAATTTATATAACATACAACACATAAATCTTCATATTCTTCACGAATCCGAGCAATAAAATATTCATCAACCATATGCGCCATTGGACAATCAGCAGCACTATCTGGCATTAATACTGTTTTATTTGGACTTAAAAGTTTTGCACTCTCACCCATGAATTCAACACCTGCAAAAACAATAACATCTTGTGGACAATCTACAGCAATTTTAGATAAATAATAGGAATCTCCTAAATAATCAGCAATATCCTGAATTGCCCCATCAACATAGTAATGTGCTAAAATAACGGCATTTCTTTCTTCTTTTAATCTTTTAATTTCCTCGATAATATTATTCATTTAACTATCCCCATTTCAAAATTCTTGTACATTAGATAAAATATCCCATAAATCATACCCATTGTCAAGTGAAATAGTTAACAAGACACCAGATATTATTTCATGATATTTTCTTTCCTCTATTATACCTTATTTCTTCACATAATTAAAAGATTCTAGTAACAAAACTAGAATCCTTTATCTACTTATCACAGATTATAGTATCTATATAGACAATCACTTTACTGCATCGACAATAATGATGCAGCAACTGACTCTAAATTGAGCTTAGCATTTTTAATTTCATCAAACTTAGCTTGATCACAAGTTTCAAAATCAACTTTTTTAGTAAGCTTTTTCAAATTTGCAAGCTCATTTTTAATATTTGATTTCATCGCTTTATCAATTTGTTTACCATTTTTAGCCAGAGCAGCTTCAACTGATAGAATTAAATTTTCTACCTCATTTTTAAAAACCAAACGTTCTTTGGTAATCGCATCCTGCTGTTCAAACTGTTTAGCTTCATGAATCGCTCTTTCAATATCAGCATCAGACATATTAGAAGTATTTTCAATTGTAATACTTTGCATATTACCACTAGCCAGATCTTTAGCTGAAACATTGACAATTCCATTAGCATCGATATCAAACGTTACTTCAATTTGTGGTACACCTCGCATTGCCCTTTTAATTTTCTTTAATTTAAATTTACCTAAACTCTTATTATCTTTAGCAAGGGGTCTTTCTCCCTGTAAAACATTGATTTCAACTTGTGTTTGAAAATTTGCTGAGGTGGTAAAAATTTGAGAATGACTAGTAGGAATAGTTGTATTACGTTCAATCAATGGGGTAGCGACTCCACCCACTGTTTCAATTGATAATGTTAATGGAGTTACATCTAATAATAACACATCAAAATTACCTGTTGTACTAACATCACCTGACAATTTACCGCCTTGAATACTTGCCCCTAAAGCTACACACTCATCTGGATTTAAAGATTTACTAGCTTCTTTACCCGTTATCTCTTTGATTTTATCTTGAACTGCAGGAATTCTTGAAGACCCTCCTACCAAAATAATTTTATTTAAATCTGCCGGAATTAATCTTGCATCATTTAAAGCATTTTGCATCGGCAAAACAAGACGATCAATTAAACTTTTAGTTAAAGCATTAAATTTAGCTCGTGTTAATTCTATTTCCAGGTTCTTAGGACCTGTACTAGTATTAGCAATAAATGGTAGATTTACAATTGTCGTAACCATAGTTGATAGTTCAATTTTGGCTTTTTCACCAGCTTCATTGATTCTTTGCATGGCTACCTGATCATGACTTAAATCAATCCCTTCAATTCTTTTAAACTCTTCAATAATATATTTAGCTACACATTCATTAAAATCATCTCCACCAAGATGGTTATCACCTGAAGTAGAAAGAACTTCAATTACACCATTTCCAATTTCTATAATAGAAACATCGAATGTTCCCCCACCTAAGTCAAAAACCATCACTTTTTGACCGTAGCTATTTTCAAGACCATAAGCTAAAGCAGCCGCTGTTGGTTCATTAATAATTCTTTTCACTTCAAGTCCAGCAATTCTTCCAGCATCCTTTGTTGCCTGACGCTGAGCATCATTAAAATATGCTGGCACTGTAATAACCGCTTCGGTTACTTTTTCTTGGAGATAAGCTTCAGCATCGATCTTTAGCTTTTGTAATACCATTGCTGAAATTTCCTGAGGGCTATAAGCTTTACCATTAATAGTCTTGCGATAATTAGTTCCCATTTCGCGCTTGATTGAAGCAATAGTATTGTTAGGATTAGTTACTGCCTGACGCTTTGCATTTTCACCAACTAAACGTTTACCATCTGCTGTAAAAGCAACTACACTTGGTGTAGTTTTATTACCTTCACTATTAGGAATGATAAAAGCTTTACCATTTTCCATATAAGCCATACAACTATTTGTAGTTCCTAAATCGATTCCAATTACTTTACTCATCTATATTTTCTCCTTTTAACAAATTCTGCATCCGCAGCAATTCAATAAACAGCTGCATAACATTACATTATAACAAAATGTCATGTCCCCAAATGGTGAATCATACGTTTGCTGTCCTGTCTGGTACTGTCTTTGTCCACCTTTTAACTGCTGTAATAATAATAAATACTGTAAATTACCAGGTTCCATCTGCATAGCTGTTTGTGCATATTCAACAGCTGTGATATTATTACCAATTCCATTTTCAGCAATCGCACTATAATAAAACCACATTGCATTATGAGTTTTGATTTGATTTAATATATTTAATGCCTCTTGATATCTGCGAGCATTAATAAAACCTGCAGCTTCATTAAAAGCAGCCTGATCATTACCACTATACTGGTAACTATATTGACCATTTTGATTAGTACTTTGAGTCCCCCCATAATTACGATTAGTAAAACCCCGTTTACGATCATCCATAATTGTTTTATAGGCAGTTTGAACCTCTTTAAACTTTTCTGTATAGGCAGCTTGATTAGGATTATTTATATTAGCATCAGGATGATATTTCTTACTTAATGTTCGATATGCCTTTTTCACCTCATCGTCACTTGCCTGCGGATCTATTCCTAATATTTGATATGGGTTCATTATTTTCTACCTTCCATTCGTTTTTTCTTTATCAATTCATATTTAGTCCATACACCGCTATATAAAATATTACGTATAATAGCAGCATTTTCAATAATTGGCATTCTTTCAAAAGCCAGCGTTGCCTCTGATATCATTAATTCTAAAATATCTTTACAACGTTCATCAAACTGATCAGTTTGATATATTTGTTTTAAAGGATTATAATTTTCTTTCTTTAAATCATCTTCTATATCTTCATAAGCATCAATAAAATAAATAAATTTTCCCAAATAAAAACCTAATTCATACAACTCATCATACCATTCATCATTTTTATAAGCACAAATAAGTCCCATAACCTTCCCAAAATATTTTGATACCTCATCAAGATTATTTATATTCTGTTTTTCATAATCATTGATCTTATGTAAACATTTCTCTATTTCATTTACTTTTTCAGGATATTCTTCCTTGACCCCATTATAAGCTTTTTTTATTAATTTCTTATACGTTTGACGACTAATCTTTCTTTCATCCAGCCAATCATCTTCACATTTAAAATATGTCAAAACAATTGTCATTTTAGCTGCATAATCAACACATTCATTATAACGGGCCTGATGTTTTTTTAAAGGGTGCATGACACAACGTTCATTTTTAAATTCAGTATTCGGCTCATATAACCCGCTTAATAAAACTGCTAAAAAATTCATATCAAAGTTTAAAGATACTTGAGCTTTTAAACCAAATTTATCTTTCAATGTTTTACACAAACCACAATAATAAGAGTGATAAATATCAAACTCCTTAAATTTCATTTCCTGTTTATTAATAACTACATAACCAAACATCTTTAACTTCTCTTTTCAAATTTACTTTTACAATTTGGACATGTAATAATAATTTTACCATGCCCTTTAGGCACTCTCACCATTTGTTTACATTTAGGACAAGCAAAGTGTTTATGAGCTGGTTCCTGCTGATTCATTAACTTAAGTCTTAAATAACGATACAAAGGATTTAAAAAATTTAAATATTTTTCATTCTCTTGATTTCTTACATAAATATTTTTAGAAAACATTCTAAAAAGTACAATAAACCAAATTCCAAAAACTACACTTTCAATAATTATACTACCAATAAAAATATTAATAATAAAACAAATGATACTGATAACAATTAAAAAACCATTTAACTGATCACTACCATATCTCCCTTGCATAAACCGATAAAATCTTTCCTTCATATAAGTACCCCGATATTAAATTTCTATGACATAGTATATTTTTTTATTATTAACTATTCATGAACTTCCCTATTATACCACAACAATTTTAGATTGTATAATCAACTAAAAATATCACAAATTAAAACACCTTCTATCAATAAGAGATATCTAAATTTTTACGGGGTGAACCCCTTGCTCCACAATTGAGCGGGGTCTCCCTTTTTTTTACTCCAAAATTTTTAGGGGTATACTTTTTGCTTACTTTCTCCCCATAAAA
>JAETPY010000052.1 GCA_021770925.1 Erysipelotrichaceae bacterium
TAGGCCGCACAAATATGTACGAATGTCAACACTTTAAATAAAAAACAAAACAAAAAAGAGGGTTACATTTTATTGTAATCCTCTATAAAGACAATGTCTTAACTTAATGACATTGACAAGGACCCTTGCCCCTTGTCTTAATTTTCACCTTTAAAAATCAACTTCACTATCATAATAGCATGCTTTTAATAATTTAACCATTTCTTCTTGAGTTGGAATTCTTGGATTTGATCCTGTACAAGCATCTTCAATTGCTAAAGCTGCAATATTTTCAACCCGATCCAAGAAAACATCTTCAGGTACAAATCCTGCTTCAGCAGGCAATCCATCTGCTCCATAGTGATTGATAGAATGAGGAATATTTAAATCATCATTCATCTTACGTAAATAAGCAATTAATAATTCTACCTTTTCATTATCGCTATTTCCACCTAAATGCATATAATCAGCAATTACACCATAACGTTTTTTAGCTGTTTCATCTTTAGCATTAAAGGCAATTACTTTAGGTAAATACATTGCATTTGCTGCACCATGGATAATATGACCACCTTGATCAACAAAAGCAGCACCCGTTTTATGAGCCATTGAATGGACGATTCCTAATAGTGCATTAGAAAACGCTTGACCAGCCAAACACTGTGCATCATGCATATCATCACGACAATCCATATCACCATTATAAGATTTAACTAAATTTTTCTGAATCATTTCAATTGCATGAATTGCAAGTGGGTCAGTATAGTTACAATTTGCAGTTGATACATATGCTTCAATTGCATGAGTCATAGCATCCATACCAGTATGAGCTACTAATTTAACTGGCATAGTTTCTGCCAGGTCAGGATCTACGATAGCAACATCTGGTGTAATTTCAAAATCTGCAATTGGATATTTTATTCCTTTATTGTAATCTGTAATAATTGAAAAAGCAGTTACTTCTGTAGCCGTACCACTAGTTGATGGAATCGCACAAAAATGAGCTTTTTGACGTAATTTAGGAATCCCAAATACTTTACACATTTCTTCGAAAGTAATTTCTGGATATTCATATTTGATCCACATTGCTTTAGCAGCATCGATTGGCGATCCTCCGCCCATTGCGATGATCCAGTCTGGCTGGAATTCTTCCATTACAGCCGCACCTTTCATCACAGTTTCTACTGATGGATCAGGTTCAATTCCTTCAAACAGCTTAACCTCCATCCCAGCTTCTTTTAAATAATCAACGGCACGATCCAAGAAACCATTTCGTTTCATACTTCCACCGCCAATACAAACAATAGCTTTTTTACCTTCAAAAGTTTTTAACGCTTCTAAAGAACCTTTTCCATGATATAAATCTCTAGGTAATGTAAATCTTTGCATTAATAAACACCTCCACTACGTAATTATAGCGCTCACAAAATCTACTTCGAAGTAACAAAAAAGGAATAACTCTATTCCTTTTTTTATATATCTAAATATTATTTTCTCTAAGACAGCGTTTTATTTCATTAATAAATCCTTGGTCTTCTTTAGATAACCGATAACCTTTACGCCTAATTAATAAATCATAACAAGTATTATCATTATCCTGACAAGTTTTTGTCTTTAAATTATAACGAATCAAAATATCTTTTGGAATAGGTGAAACCCACATATAAGTATGTGGCAAACGACTAAGTAGTTCGAATTGAATTCCTCTTTCATAAATCGTTATTTGCTTTTTAGCCGGCCTTGTTTCATCGTTACAGTTTTTTGTCACTAAAGGTAATGGTGGTAATGAAATATCCCCATGAGTAATTTCAATCTGGGTATTTAAATCATTTATTTTAATTGTTTTTTTATAAGCTAAGGGATTATCATTAGAAACAAGTAATTGATAATTGAATTGATAAATTTTTTCATATTCAAGCTCTTTGATTTTTAGCAAATTAAAAAAATAATCTTCTTCATTTTCAAAAAAACGAATAATACCAATATTTGCATCCCCTTCATAGACTTCTTTAATTGTTTCAAAAGAATTAGTCTCATGATAATTCACTTTAATATTCTTATCTCGTAAATTAATCATTGATAAATAACCAGTAAATGCATTTGCAACATAACTAGCACGAGGTACGCATATATCTAAATGAACAGACTTATCATCATAACTGCGATACATGGCTTCCATCTCATCAACCTGCATAATGATACTTTTAGCCTGTTCAATAAATTCGGCTCCTTTTTTTGTTGGAACTACTCCTTTAGAAGTTCTTTCAAAAATAATTATTTGCATATTTTCTTCTAAGTCTTTAATCGTTTTACTCAAATGGGGCTGATTCATATAAAGATTATTGGCTGCTTTACTTATTGAGCCTGCTTTAGCAACCTCAATCACATATTTTAAATGTAATAAATTCATCCTGCTTATCTCCTTATACATTTATTTTATCATACAAATGATATGTTGTGTTCAATTATTCCAAATATATATTTTTTTATCTACAGCTATAACTGTCAAATATATGGGACTTTTGTAATTAATCTATTTAAAGCGGTTTCAAAACATGTTATAATTATAACATATGATAAAAAAGAAAGAGGTGTAAAAATGAAAAAGTTGAAACAAGAGTATTTGGATAAAATTGACGAAATTGTTGCAAAGCATAAAGATGAAAAGGGTCCAATGAAGTTGATGCTGCATGAAGTCCAGGATGAACTTGGCTATATTCCTTTTGAAGCAATGGAAAAAATTGCTGTGGCTATCAATGTGCCAGTGTCAAAAGTCTATGGAGTTGTAACCTTCTACTCTCAATTTACAACAGAACCTAAAGGTAAACATGTTATTTCTGTTTGTTTAGGTACAGCCTGCTACGTCAATGGTTCTCAAACTATTCTAGATTTACTTTGCGAAATGACGGGATGCGAAGTAAACTCAACTAGTCCTGATGGCTTATTTTCAATTGATGCAACACGATGTGTAGGTGCTTGTGGTCTTGCCCCAGTAGTTAGTGTTGATGGAACAGTGTTTGGGTGTTCTAAACAATTAGAAGATTTAAAAATGCTAGTCCTAGATTACTTGAAGGAAGAAGCTCCATGTTAGTTAAAGAAATTGTCGATATTTTAAATGCAAGAGAGATATATATCGATGATTGTAATATTTATAACCAAAATTATGATAAAGGCTTTTCTACAGATTTAATGTCAGATGCTCTGGCATTATTGAAAAATGAAACAGAAGACATATTATTCATAACTGGTCTTGCAAATGTGCAGTCTTTACGTACCGCTGAAGTTTTAGATATTGAAACAATTCTTTTTGTAAGAGGGAAACCTTTGGACATGTCAATTGTTGATATGGCTAAAAACCTGCATATTAATCTTTTTCAAACTGATGAAACAATGTTTGAAGCATGCGGGAAATTATATGAAGCGGGAATGCGGCGATGATCAAAACTTATCAAGTAGAAAAAGATAATTACCAGGACGCTGGAAAAGCATCTAGTGATATTAAAAGGACTTTAAAAGCCTTAGGAATTGATCGTAAGATTTTAAAAGCTGTAGCAATTGCCTGCTATGAAGCGGAAATAAATATTGCTATTCATTCCAATGGTGGAACAGTTACTTTTGAAATCGATGATGAAGGTGTAGTTCATCTATCTTTTGATGATATTGGTCCAGGAATTGAAAATCTTGAATTAGCACAAACACCAGGTTACTCTACTGCTTCTCCTAAAGCTAGAGAATTAGGATTTGGAGCAGGAATGGGACTTTACAACATGAAAAGTGTTGCTTCTTCGTTTGAAATAACTTCTTCAAATGAAGGAACACATATAAAAATGACCTTTCAATGAAACCAGTGATCAGCTATTTAGGCAATAGCTGTAAAAATTGTATCAAATGTGTTAAAACATGTCCCATGGATGCTATTTCAATTGTTAACGAACAAGTAATTATCGATAAAGATAAATGTATTGATTGTGATATCTGTATTCAGGCGTGTGACCAGAAAGTATTAAGAGTTAAACAAGTTGATTTACAAGAAGCCTTAAAAAAACATGATTTTAATATTGCTTTAATTTCAACAGCAATTTTATCAGATTTAAAAACTTATCAGGAAATTAAAAATATTGCTCATGCAATTAAAAAATTTGGCTTTGATGAAGTTGTCCAATATAGTGATATTGAAGGAAAATTATATAAACAGGCTTTAAAAGATAGTGTTGGTAAACATAAGGTCATGCTTACATCCTTTTGTCCAACCATCAATAAATTAATTAAAAATGACTATCCCACACTTATAGATCATTTATTACCTTATGATTATCCAATTGAAATTGCAGCTAAAAAACTAAGAGCTAAATATAAAGATAAAAATATTGGAATTTATTCATTATGTGAGTGTGTTGGAAAATTGACTTTAGCTAAAAAACCTTTTGATAATGATAAATCAAATATAGATTATGCCCTAAGCATTTCTCAGATGTTCCCGCAAATCAATAAGCTTAAAGATGATCAACAGGAAGATATTGAAATGAATAAGTATGGGGTTAAAAGTATCGTTAGTGATCTTTATGGTAATAGGGATTTGTCAGTGATTAGTGTTGAGGGATTACCTCAAATCAGAAAGGTTTTGGATTTAATTGAATTTGATCAATTAAAACATGCTGATTTAATAGCTTTATTTAATTGTTATCAAGGATGCATTGGTGGATATTATCTATGGTCAAATCCATTTGAAGGGTGTTTTAATATAGAAAGCATGATTGGTGAATGTCATAAAGATATGGCTGATCTAGATGAAACTGATTATAAAAAAATTCACACAATTAACAGTGATGAAAAAAGCTTTAAAGAACGTTTGGCCTGGTTTAATAAAGTTAATGCTATTTTAGAAACATTACCACAATTTGATTGTGGCAGCTGCGGTTTTGCAAACTGCCGAGGTCTAGCATCGAGAATTGCCAGTGGCGAAGTAGACGATTCTTTGTGTCGGGTTAAAAGAAGGTGATTCAATGGAAATAAAAGAAATATTAAAATTAAATATAAAACAAATTAATAATGTTCCTTTAACCAATACCATTGAAGGTGTTTATATTGGTGACCTCTTAAGTTTTGTGATGGCTAATGGTAAAGAAGGTTCTTTATGGTTAACAGTTCAAAAACATATAAATGTTATAGCTGTTGCTCAATTAAATGATTTTGCAGGAATTCTTTTTATTCAGGACAGTTATCCTGATGAAGATACGATCATAAAAGCCACAGAACTTGAAATTCCATTATTCATCAGTGAAAAAGATGCCTTTTTGGTTACTAAAGATTTGATTTCATTAGGTTTATAAAATGTATTATGATTTGCATATTCATTCGGCATTATCACCATGCGGTGATGATACGATGACAATCAATAATATTTTTAATATGGCCTATATCAAAGGATTAGAGCTTATTGCTATTACTGATCATAATTCTTTAAAACAACAGTTCTATTTAGAAGAAATAATTAATCATGATATTTTAAAAGGAAAAATTGATTATATTCATGGTGTTGAACTGCAAAGCAAAGAAGAAATTCATATTCTTGCCTACTTTCTCAAAAACACCAATTTAAATATCGTTCAAAAATGGATTGATGATCATTTGATCAAGATTAATAATCGACCTGAATATTATGGCAACCAGTATATTTTTAATAGTAATGATGAAATTATTGATATTGAAAACAATTTATTAATCAGTTCTCTAGATTTAAATGTTTACCAAATCATTGATAAAATTCATGAATTTAATGGAGTTGCAGTACTAGCCCATGTTATGGCTAAAAAATATGGAATCTATGAAGTTTATCATGATATTCCTGTTGATTTAGATTATGATGGAATTGAAGTTACCAGCATTAAAGAGCTAAAAGAATTAAAGACATTATGCCCACATCTTAAAGATAGCTATATTTTCTTTAATAGCGATGCTCATAACCTCGAATCAATAAATGAACCAATCAATCAAATTGATAAAAATAAATTTTATCAATTATGGAGGAAATAACGATGCAGGAAATTGCAATGAGTATTCTTGATATTGCCTATAACTCAATTAAAGCTAAAGCTAGTTTAATTAAGATTTTTATTCATGATAGCAGTAAATCAAATATTATCAGTATTCAAATTATTGATAATGGTACAGGAATGGATCAAGAAACAGTAAATAAGGTAATTGACCCCTTCTATACAACAAGAACAACACGTAAAGTAGGATTAGGAATTCCAATGTTTAAAGAAAATATTGAAGCTACTGGTGGAAATTTTTCAATTAAATCAGTTATTAATGAAGGAACTGAAGTATCTGGTGAATTTGTTAAAAACCATATTGATACTCCACCAATGGGAAATATTGTTGAAACTATTATTACTTTAATTCAAGCTGATGATAAGATTGACTATCTATTTAAATATACAAGTGATGATTTTGAATTCATTTTAGACACTAAAGATATTAAACAAATTCTTGATGGTGTCGCTATCAATCTGCCAGAAGTCATTATCTGGTTGAAAAATTATATAAAGGAGGGATTACACAAATGAAATCCTTAGAAGATTTAATGAAAATACGTGATGCTGCCAAAAACAATATGGCAATGCGTAGTGATGATAAACAAAAATATCGTGTTGTTGTCGGAATGGCAACTTGTGGAATAGCTGCTGGAGCTAGACCTGTTTTAAATACATTAGTAGAAGAAGTGGCTAATAAAAATCTACCAGCTAGTGTGTTACAGACTGGATGTATTGGAATGTGTACACTAGAACCAATCGTGGAAGTGTTTGACCGTGATGATAACAAAACTACTTATGTGTTAGTTGATGCAAAAAAAGCGAAAGAGATTGCTGATCGACATCTAAAAAATGATGAAATTATCGACGAATATACGGTCGGACATTATAAGAAATAGGAGGTTGTAAGATGCCAGCAAAAAGAACCCAAGTATTAGTTTGTGCCGGGACTGGTTGTACAATCGGTAATTCTGGTGAACTAATTACAGAATTTGAAAAAGAAATTAAAGCTCTTGGGCTTGAAAATGAAGTTGAGGTTTTAAGAACAGGATGTTTAGGATTATGTGGAGTTGGTCCTAATATCTCTATTTATCCAGACAATATCATTTACAAAAGTGTAAAACCTGAAGATGTAAAAGAAATTGTTATGGAACATTTCTATAAAGGACGTCCTGTTCATCGTTTAATGTTAAATGAATCTGATGAAGAAACTAGAGAAATTCATGATATTAATGATACTAAATTTTATAACAAACAAAAAAGAATCGCTCTTCACAACTGTGGGGTAATTGACCCTGAAAATATTAATGAATATATTGGAAAAGATGGATATTTTGCCTTAGCTAAAGCTTTGCAGGAAATGACCCCTCAAGAAGTTGTTGATGTTATCAAAGCTAGTGGATTACGCGGTCGTGGTGGGGGAGGATTCCCTACTGGTGTTAAATGGCAGTTTGCCTTAAATGAACCTGGTAATGAAAAATATGTTATTTGTAACGCTGATGAAGGTGACCCAGGAGCATTTATGGATCGTTCGATTCTTGAAGGTAACCCTCATAGTGTTATTGAAGCAATGGCTATTGCAGGATATGCAATTGGAGCTAATCATGGTTATATTTATATTCGTGCTGAATATCCAATTGCTGTTGAGCGTTTAAAAACTGCTATTGGTCAAGCTCGAGAATTAGGATTATTAGGTAAAAACATTTTTGATAGTGGTTTTGATTTTGAGCTTGAAATTCGTTTAGGAGCTGGAGCTTTTGTCTGCGGTGAAGAAACTGCCTTAATTAAATCAATTGAAGGTGAACGTGGAATGCCAAATCCTAAACCACCATTCCCTGCTCATAAAGGGGTTTGGGGTAAACCAACAATTATCAACAATGTTGAAACCTATGCAAATATTGCTCAAATTATCCAGCATGGTGCTGACTGGTTTAGATCAATTGGTACAGAAACATCTCCTGGAACAAAGGTATTTGCTTTAGGTGGAAAAATTGTTAATACAGGATTAGTTGAAGTTCCAATGGGAACAACTTTACGTGAAGTAATTTATGAAATTGGTGGCGGATGTCCTAATAATAAGCGTTTTAAAGCTGTTCAAACTGGTGGTCCATCAGGAGGATGCTTGACTGAAGAACAATTAGATACCCCTATCGGTTTTGATGAATTAGTTAAATTAGGTTCAATGATGGGATCTGGAGGAATGATCGTATTAGATGAAGATAACTGTATGGTCGACGTAGCTCGTTTCTATATGGATTTTATCGTTGACGAATCATGCGGTAAATGTACTCCTTGTCGAGTTGGTACAAAAAGAATGTTGGAATTACTTGAACAAATATGTGATGGTAAAGGAACAATGGAAACTCTTGATGAACTTGAATTATTAGCTTCAACAATTCAAGATACTGCTTTATGCGGTCTTGGTCAAACGGCACCAAATCCTGTTCTTTCAACTATCAATCAATTTAGAGATGAATATATTGCTCATATTGTTGATAAAAAATGCCCAGCTGGTGTTTGTAAAGAATTATTACAATATGTTATTGATGAAGAAAAATGTCGTAAATGCGGTCTTTGTGCTAAACAATGTCCTGTTGGAGCTATTCATGGTGAACTTGGAAAAGTTCCATATGTCATCGATCAAGAAAAATGTATTAAATGTGGTCAATGTATAAAAGCTTGTCACTTTAAAGTAATTGAAAGAAAGTAGGTGTAAGGAATGTCGAAAATAAAAATGACGATCAATAACCGTGAAGTAGAGGCTTATGAAGGGCAAACAATCTTAGAAGCGGCCAAAAATAACGGAATCCATATCCCTACTTTATGTTATTTAAAAGATGTAACTGGTACAGGAGCTTGTCGTGTATGCCAAGTTGAAGTTGAAGGAGCTAGAACATTATGCGCTGCTTGTGTTTATCCGGTTAGAGAAGGATTAGTAGTAAAAACTAATTCCCAAAGAGCTTTAGATGCTAGAAGAAGAGTAGTTGAATTAATTGTTTCAAACCACTCTAAAGACTGTTTATCTTGTATTCGTAATACTAACTGTGAGTTACAAAGATTATGTCAGGAATTAGGAGTTCGTGAAGATGCCTTTGCTGGTGAAAAAACCACTCCAACTTTTGACGAAGTATCACCTGGAATTGTGCGAAATACTTCAAAATGTGTACTATGTGGACGATGTGTTGAAACTTGCGCAAAACATCAAGGTCTAGGAATTCTAGGCTTTATGAACCGTGGTTTCAAAACTAAAGTTGGGCCTGTATATGATAAAAGTTTAAATGATGTTAACTGTATGCAATGTGGACAATGTATCAATGTCTGTCCAGTTGGAGCTTTACATGAAAAAGAAGAAGTTCATGACGTAATCATGGCTTTAAATGATCCTGCTAAACATGTAATAGTTCAAACTGCTCCTGCTGTTAGAGCAAGTTTAGGTGAAGAATTTGGTATGCCAATTGGAACTCGAGTTACTGGTAAGATGGTTCATGCATTAAAATTGATGGGCTTTGATAAAGTATATGATACTAATTTCGGTGCTGATTTAACTATTATGGAAGAGGGATATGAATTTATTAGTCGTGTTCAAAATAATGGTGTTTTACCAATGATTACTTCTTGTAGTCCTGGATGGGTCAATTATATTGAACATGAATATCCTGAATTATTAGATCATCTATCTAGTTGTAAATCTCCTCATATGATGTTAGGAGCAATGATCAAATCATATTACGCTAAAACTAACAATATTGATCCTAAAGATATTTATGTTGTTTCAGTTATGCCTTGTGTAGCTAAAAAAGGTGAAAAAGAACGTGAAGAAAATTTAACTGATGGTTTAAAAGATGTTGATGCAGTATTAACAACTAGAGAATTAGGCAAATTAATCAAAATGTTTGGTATCAATTTCCGTGACTTAAAAGATGAAGATTTTGACCAGGATATGTTTGGTGAATATACAGGTGCTGGAGTTATCTTTGGTGCCAGTGGTGGAGTTATGGAAGCAGCCTTAAGAACAGTTGCTGATGTTTTAACAAATGACGATTTATCTTCTATAGAGTATCATGCTGTTCGTGGTGAAGAAGGTGTCAAAGAAGCTTGTATAAAAATTAATGATTTAACAGTAAATGTAGCTGTTGCACACAGTATGACCTTAGCTAAACCATTATTAGAAGAAATTAAAAATGGTACATCTAAATACCACTTTATTGAAATTATGGGTTGTCCAGGTGGTTGTGTTAACGGTGGTGGACAATCTTACATCAATGCTTTAACTCGTAATAGTGGTTTTGATTGGAAACAAGCACGAGCTAGAGCCTTATATGATGAAGATTTAGCATTGCCAGTACGTAAATCACATAAGAATTCACAAATTCAAAAATTGTATGCTGATTTCTTAGGAGAACCAAATAGTGAAAAAGCACATCACCTATTACACACTCATTATTCAAAAAAAGAACGCTATAAATAAATTATCATTTTATCAAAATAAAAGGGCTATTTCCTCTGTTTGAGGTTTTAGCTCTTTTTAATATTTATTTTAATTTATATGTACATTCAATAAGATACTCTAAGCTGTGTAAATGAAATGCGCCCTGCTCCATCATTATATCTAACCATTCTTCAAGAGTACTTTTCCAAGGCATCCATTTTTTACGATGTCTTTCAAATTTGTAATTATATTCTTTAAAATTTTTTCCTAAGCGATAAGCTGCTAATGAATAATTAAACATAGTTAAACTATCATGATAAAGCTCACGTGGGCGAGGATTTTCACGCTCAGCTAAAATTAGCGAAAACTCTTTATCCAAACCAACTAACCAGTTTAAAAAAGGATCATATAGATAGTATGATGAGGCAACATAAGGAAGTACTAACTCTCCTTTTTTATATTTTATAATTATTTCAGCATCTAATAGTTCTTTTCTAGTCATGATCTCATGTATTTCTTCTTGTTTTATAAAAATTAATTTAACTTTATTAAATTCCTGATAAAAATAAAAAATTCTTTTTTTACCATAAGCAAGCAGATAATCAGAAGAACTCTTTATCATCTGACATGCTGGCGCAAAAATAATGATATAACCAGAAAAATCATCATTAATATATTTCCAAACAGCTTCTTGATAAACTTTCGGTACTTCATTAATTTCATGAATCTCAACTGGCCAATCAGCAATTGCATGCTGATCTATAATTTTCTCATTTCTTTTATTCATAATTACCTCCATTTAGTATCATTTTATCATGTTTATTAAGATAGACATATAAGATGTTGATAATTTTAATTGCTTAACTAATAAATCAGGATGATTTAATTGGACAAAAAAGATGCGAAAAATCGCATTTTTTCACATATTCTTGATTTAAAAATTGTCCTAATAATATTATTTGTAAGAGACATTTAGGTATGTCTTTTTAATATATTTTATTGTTTCATCAAGATTAGTATTCGCTAAATGAGTTAACATATCCCTGATAATATAATCTGTTTTTTCATTGATGATATAGTAAAATCTTGTTTTATTATAATAATCTAATGGGGCAGTATAATCAAAATCTTTACCACGATAAACCATTGTTGCAGCTACACGATCACAAAACATTTCTACTACATACTTAATTGGCATTTCAATTGCAACAATACCTTGACTTGTAAAATCAATCCAATATTCCCAATGATGCTTATTTCGACCTTTGTGATGAAACCAGGCACTACTATAACCAATTACATCCCTTTCATTACTGTTAGGTGATTTATAACCAAGATAATATTTAGCTCCAGTAGAAAACTCACTCCATGAATATTTTGATAGATCATGTTTTAACCCCTGTTTATATAAGCCAAAGCGAAAACATAATTTCATCACATAATATTTATGCTTAGTTATTGTTTTAAAATGTTTAATCGGTTTCATTGTTTGTCTCAATTTTTTCATCATCTTCACGATATCTTGTTGCAAAAATATCTTCTTGTTCGTCAACTTCTACAATATCTGCTAAATCTGGCAATTCATCTAATGATGTAAGTCCAAATGTATCCATAAATTCATCAGTTACACCATATAAAATCGGCATTCCTGGACTATCTTCTCGACCAACCTCTTTAATTAATGCTTTAGCTACTAATTTACGAATCATTGCATCACATCCAACCCCGCGAATATCTTCAATTCCAACCCGAGTAATAGGCTGATTATATGCAATAATGGCTAAAGTTTCTAAAGCCGCATTAGAAAGATTAGCACTGCTTTGCTCAACCATCTTTTGATAATAAGCAAAATATTCACTATTAGTAGCTAGCTTATAGCGACCTCCAAAATTAACTAAAATAATCCCCTTCATTTCTTTATTTTCGTACATCTCAGTAAACTGATCCAATAATAACGTAGCATCTTTACGACTAACTTCTAATACTCCAGCAATCTGTTTAATATCTACACCCTCATCACCAGCAAGATATAACATACCTTCTATAATATCTAAATAATTAGTTTTTTCCATTAAACTTTCCCCTCTACATATATATCTGCAAATAATCCATCTTGAATTATTTCTACTTCTTTATCCTTAGCTAAAACTAAAACAGCAATAAAAGTAACAATGAAATAAAATCGATCATGTCGATCAAATAAATCCTCAAATTTAACTTTTTTATTCACCCTTGTTTTAAAGTAATCTCTAATCTGTTCAGTTCTTTCATCAATTGAAATATCTTTTTTTGCAATATGAGTATCCAATGGCCTCATCATTGCCTTGCGTTGAAACATTTTTTGCATTGCCTTCATTAAATCATATACCTCTAAACCTTCAGGAATCATTGAACTAGTATCTATAACATATTCGTCCATTGATTCTGCTGGTTTAATTATAATATTTTGCCGCTGTTCATATTTTTCACGAATCTCATCAAGAACATCTTTATACCGCTTATATTCAATCAAACGTCTTATTAATGCCTCACGAGGATCTTCTTGATATTCATCATTAATAGTTACTTTTTCTTTAGGAATAAGCATCTTACTTTTCATTTCAATTAAATCAGCAGCCATAACTAAATATTCTGACATTACTTCTAATAAAGATGGATCCATAGCATGGATATATTGTAGATATTGATCAGCAATAAGTGATAATTCTAATGTTTCAAGATCCATTTCTTTTTCTTTGATTAGATGCAATAATAAATCTAATGGACCTTGAAAATCTTCAATCACAACTTGATATTCCATGATAAAACCTCCTTATTTTTAATTACGCAATAATTATTATAACACATAAGTTACTGCATTAGAAGTTTTCTTTTTAAACTAAAAACCCCAATTATTTAGGATAAACGCATGAAATAGTAACTAATAATTCCTTTAATTAATAAAAAAATGACTAATACATTGATAGGAAACAGAAATAAGACAATTAAACTTTTAAAACACAACAGCAATGGATACACGAATTGGGACAGATTTAGAAATCGTGTGCTTTAAGAAATTTAAGTAAATCTTTCTTTTGCTTTTGAGAATATTTATCTTTCATATTAAGTAATGCCGAATGTTCTTTTATTATTTTTTCCTTTATTTTTGGATTTATTCTTGCGTATATTTCTGTCGTAACTACAGAAGTATGTCCTAAAATATCTCTAATATAGATTAGATTCACACCACTTTCTAATAAATGCATTGCTCTTGTATGCCTTATTGAATGATTAGTGGAAGATGAAGGGGCTGATTTGTTTTTTGTTGTATAATTGAAAGTATATTGCTTTCCCAGTTTATCTCATCGAATCTTAAATTAACTACATCAGCTGCCCTTAATCCTAAAAAAGAAACTAAACATATAATTGCGTACATTTCTTTGCCTTGAGGTGAATCTGTATTAATTGAATCTAGTATATGATTAATTTCCTCATTACTATAAGTTGATAGGATTTTATTTCTCATTTCACGTTTTAATGATGGAATTGCCAGTTTCCCAGTAAAAGTAATAAGTCTATTCTCACACATCCAGTTAAGAACCAGTCATAATTCACCTTGAATTGTTTTAATGGTTGTTGATGTACTCTTTTTTGTCAATGAATCAACATAATGAGTTACATCTACAATCTTCAGACTAGTAAGTCTATCGATTTTATTTGTTTCTAAATATTTTAAGAAATTATAACATATCGCAATTCTAGAATGCTGAGTACTTTTAGCTAATGGTTTATCGTTAATATACTGTTGAAATTGAAACAGAATGTTTGAATAATATTCATTTAATATATATTCCGTTTTCATTGGATGGTTCTTGTAATATGTGTTAGTTTCATAAAGTTCAAACAAAGTTAATAGTGGTTTTCTCAATGTTGCTTGTCTAATACAGGCCAAATTATAGATATCAATATCATATTGTTCCAGATAAAAAGTAGAAATGACATTCATATCAATATCCGAAATACTATATCCACACTATCTTTTGAAAATCCATCGTCCTCCAATCTTTTAATATAAATAGGTATAAAATTAATATATTCTTGTGTATTCATTTAAATTACCTCCTTTGGAATACACATTTATAATAACTTTTTTTATAAAAAGTTAAAAAGACAATAATCCTCTAGTTATCAGTGATTATTGTCTAACTTCTCATAAAATTTATCTTCTTATAATTTATTCTTAATGATGATGTATCGATAAATATTAGTGGAAAAAGGTGAAGAAGAAATGAGAGACCAAAGAGTATATAAAATAATTGTTGGTGAAAACAATATAGATATTATAGATGAAGATGAGGTAATGGAAGAATTACTGAACAAGATATCAACTATAGAATATCAGCTTGAAATAATAACATCCTGCATTCAACAGGGAGAGGCAAATGATTATATTAATATACCAGCAGATGATATTAGATTTAAACCATAAAAACAAAATGAGAAAATCAAATTATATTTCGATTTTCTCATTCCTGTTGTTTTATCCAAACTATGGGGCATACATTGGCCCAAGTAAATCTAGACCCTAAATGATGTATACCCCAACTTATTCTAAATTATCGAATTTTTTAAATTCTTACACCACGACCACAATAATCTTCGTCTATATAAACTCCTGAATTTCCCCAACCATTAACAACAATATACATTTTGAATGTAGTTGCTCCATCTTGGTATCTATTATAACCATAGCCAACAACCCAATGTTCACCATAGGTAGGATGATTATCTAAATCAATTAATACTGGTTTATCACTAGAAAAAGGAGTCGCAATATTTGCTTTACTTAATAATTGAGCATTTCTACTTAAACCTCTTGATACTAAATAAAGATTAAGTCCAGAAACCATATCATTAGCAGTTGATCCAGGAGTAAAACCATCAATATAAGGGACAAGCATTTTAATTAATGCCTCTCCAGTACCACTGACTTCATAGTTAGACGCAACATAAGAATCACTTATATAATCATCATAATACATTAATAGAATAGCTACAGCTGTTGAACCACAAATACCATTTGGATTATAACTATAATTTCTTGGTACATGTGAAATTCTTATGTTAGAGCTTCTTGTTCTGTTTATCGCCTCAAAATTTGAAACTGTAAAACTTTTGGCCTTATTTTCAAAATATAAATCTTGTTTTTCAACAACAGCACCAGTTTTACTGATAATATTTCCATCTTGTTCATAAAAGTAATTTAAAGGTCCGCCATAATAATATTTTCTTTGCGTATTGTCGAAAAAGTCTAAAGAGTTTTCAGGACTAAATTCAATAGGTTTTAAAGTATCCGCATCTACTATCAAATAACCAGTATAAATACCTGGATAAAAATATGCAACTTCTTCATCATTTTGATTATATAAAGTTATTCTATCTTCTACGCAAATCTCTAAATCTAAGGTATTTGCAACTTTTTCTATGCTAGATAATGCATGAGAATTAACTGGAAAAATCATAGTAGCAATTAATGATATAGTTAGCAAAGTTTTAATTAGTGTTTTTATCATATGTATTCACCTCACTTATTTTTTTTATATAACCTACGATTCTTTCATAATCTTCTTTATTTATTTTATATGTTTTTTTATCAAAACTAATTGTATTATTAAGAATAGAAAGAGAATTTGTTATCTGTTTATTCTTATAAATATTACATAGTATAATCCATCCATTTTCATTAGTATTATTTATTTTTATTAACTCTGCTTGATTAATTATATCTTCAAAATCCTTTATAAGTTCCTTTTCATATATTTTAGTAATACTATTAGGATCCTCTAATGTCCTGATAGTCATTTCATCATAAGAATCAAATCGTATTTCAGAATCAAATCGTATTTCTTTTTTATTATTTTTACATAAATATAAACACACAAGAAAACAAATAAATAAAATAAATATATAAATTTTCTTCACAATCATCAACCTTTCAACAGAATTAATTTTGTTAAAGTAACCACTGGTATCACCACTTTCATATCGTTAAAACTCTTTTCTAACTATATTTTACCGCGCGATGTAAGCGCTGTCAATGAACTCCCGTGTTATCCTTTTAGTAAGATATATCTTTCCGGATCTGGAAGGAGCCCATGATATCCTTTAGGTTGGTGGCACTTAGAACATTGTTTCTAAGTACTTCTTCTATTTTTGTTCCTAAATCCGCTATTGTTGAAAATGTCCCCTTCGTTTTTTCATAGTGTTTCAGCAGCTGCATTATCAATTGGGCTATCAATTTTATTACAAAATGAGCTTTCATCACATTTTCATTATAGCTAAACACGTGCTTAAGTTCATATCCGTGATTTTTTAAATCATTGAATGACTTATTTTATATTTTCCATCTTCTCCGCCCATGTTCTATTAGTTTTTTGCAGTTGCTGTCCGTTACCTTTATGTTCGTTGCAAATGCAAAATGTAATTTTTTATCATCTTTGGCGCTTTCTGCCAGTTCAACTATATTTATTCTGTATCCCCGATATATTATATCATTGTAATATTCATACTCTTTTCTTATTTTTTTATCTTTTGTAGTTTCCACTATTTTCTTAACGTCATCATGTTCCTTTGCTGTCTGGTAATATTCATCAATAGTACCAACTACTGATTCTTTGTACCTGATCATGTATTTCTATCGATTTTCTTTACATATTTCTAAAATCGGCTCCCCAAGATACAGTGCATCCATTCCTATACAGATCGACAGACTTTTATATGTTTTCTTCAGGCGTCTTAATAATCTTTTGGCAGCATTTAACTCGCAGTCCTGCTTAACATAACCAACCTCTGAATTCTCTATCCATTCAAAGTCTATCGCTGCACTGACATTGCCAAATACTAGTGTTGCTGCTAGTGTGTCGTTGTGATATGTGACTTCCCCACTGCTGTGATGGGTGACCAGTGATCCTTCCGTGTGTTTGATATCATAGCTGTGGAGCTGTGTTGCATCTATTATCACCTTATGATATTTACCATCTATTCTATAATCATCTAACACCCTGGAGTATATTAGATCCTTTACCATAAATGTGAGAATATCACGCATCTAATCAACATCAACTTCTTTAAAATAATTGTTCACGGTATCACCATGAGGCAACTCATTAAATTTTCCATCCAACAAAATTGAAAAATTATTAATTACAGTATAATCGTTGAATGACTCAGTCATACTCCTCATGCTTTTAAGGAAGCAGCAGGATGCCATCAGCATTTCCATAAAAATGATATTTTGTCCATATTTAATATAGCTCTGGTGACGCGGATCTGATATTCTGTTTATCCAGTCCGGAAAGCTTTTAAATCTGTGATGAATGATTTTCAAAACATCTGAAAACATATTTAAACTGCATTTTCTATCACGTATTTCTCTTCTGACAGTTTTCATCCTAATCCAACCCGCTTTCATAAAATAAACCAAAGAAAAAGTTATAACAAAGTGTATTCCCCACCTATATTATAACTTTTTTCATTATATTTATCTCGAAAAATATTTACTCGTCAGTGCTGCTAATTTGATTAATATACAGTTGATTCTTTTAATTTAATTTAGTAATTAACATGATATAATCCACAGGCATTCTTAAAAGGATTTCATGTTTATGTAATTATAAATGCCTATGCTGGTTACAATAATCCGGAGAATGTAACCAGCGTATTCTGCTGGGCACACGCCAGGAGAAAATTCAGAGATTCGATTACGAAAGACATGAAAAATGCAAGTGAATCACTGCCGGGTACAGCACTAAATAAAATAGGAAAGCTGTTTAAAATTGAAAAAGAAACCGAAGATAAAAACCCACAGGAAAAAGTGGAAATCAGGCTTAAAGAAGCAAAACCACTGCTAAAGGAGTTCTTTTCATGGTGTTCTAAAAATCAGTGCAAAGTACTGTCAGGGTCAAAAATATATAAAGCATTTCAATATGCCTTAAATCATAAACAAGGACTTATGGAATATACTGGTGATGGAAATCTGCCAGGTCAGGATATAAAAGATACTGGAATAATAGACATATTCATGCCCTGGGATGATGAAGTACAAAAAAGATGTAAATTATAAAAGCCAAGTTCTTTGATTACAAGAAATATCAGCTTTTTCAATACACTATTTTATTTTGCGCTTACAATATAGGATGCTTTTTTTACAACCATGTTTTCTGTTTTTACATTAAAGTGTGGTACTATGTCAAGTTTTCAGACTGATTAAATATAGGATTTTTAATTAGTTTAAGCTAACTGATAGTCCGCTTCATACCTGTTTGGTGACTGATAATCACAATGCGAGTGTATTCTCACTGTGTTATAAAATCCTTCCAGATATTCAAATACCAACTTATATGCATGATCATAATTTATGATTCTAAATCGATTTAACCATTCCCTTTTGATTAATGAATGATATGATTCTATACATGCATTATCCCATGGATTACCTTTTCCTGAATAACTGCATAACATATCTTTTGTCAGTTCTCGGTATTTTTTTGATGTGTAATGCACACCCCTATCGCTTTTATACTGAATTCGGTATAAAAGCGAAGGTGGAGCATTTGATATGAATGTTACTCGTATATTGACCAGACTTCAAACGAAAGAAATCAAAGCTAATAAAGATAAGTATGTCTTTGTACCAACAACTTCTAGATTTGATTTTCTAGGACCGACACAAGATTTTTATGAATTATCTT
>JAETPY010000053.1 GCA_021770925.1 Erysipelotrichaceae bacterium
AACTGTGGTCTGGTCAGCATAATCATTAACTAAAACTGTTTTAGCGTTGTCTAATGCACTTTCAAATTCAGCTGCTACAGCTGGTACAACATTATCTAAAGCTCCTTGATCTTTTAGCGTATTTGCTGTATCAATAGCGATTTGTAATGCTGTTTTATTGGTTTCAGGAAGCTCAACTTTTTCTAGATTATTTACTGCATCCTGTAAATCAGTCAATGCTTTATCTAATTCGTTTTGAGTACTATTGTTATTAGCTAATACAGCATTTGCAACTGTCAATTTTTGTACAAATTCTTGATAAGATTCTGTAGTATACAGATCTTCTACAATATCTAATTCATCAACATATGTTTGTAGATCATTACGATTTGGAAGAAGATCTTTATTATTCATCATAATAACTTCTGTAATAGTAGGAACATTATTTGCTTCCCATTCAAATTTTAATTCATAAATATTTGACCAGAATGGTAAATAAATTTCATTTAATGATTTATTTAAAGTACCTGCCTGTACCCATTCTTTACCATTTTCACCATCTACTAATACCAATACTTTAGCATTTGAAATATCACCTTTTTGAATAATGTTGATTTTTGTGACATCAAGATTTTCAGAAAGTGTATAAGTAACATATCCAGCTTCAGTAGTATCTGGTTTATATGCAGTAGCTAAATTACCATCAAACATATTTTGTGGTGCAAATCCTTGTTTTTCAATTACACTTGCATTAAATGTTGGATCATTAGAAACAGGTACATATTCACCATCATTGATAACGATTTCGTTAAATACAACGGCGCGATTATTATTTGCAGCAGTGATTAAAATTTTAACATAACGTGCTGTTACACCCTCTGCAGTTCCTTCTACATATACTTTATTTGGATATGTACTAGATGCTTTATAACCTGCATCTGAATTCAAACATGTAACATTAGCATCTTCTTCGTTTTCAATTCCATCACCAATTGTAATAATTTTTGTCCAGTTTTCTAAATCATCAGAAATTAAAATATCAGCATCACGAATATAATTGACAGCACTATCCTGGCAATACATTGCTAATTTATTAATTACTCGTTCTTGACCTAAATCATAGATAATATATTGTCCTTCTTGTGGGAAATCTGCAAATTCTGTAATTGTATCTATATTTCCATCAAATGCAGCTCCATTATCACGACAATCCTCTGCCACACCCCAAGATGAGTTAATACCAATATCACTATCTAACAAGAATGGTCCAGATAATTCATTTGAATTCACTTCAAATTTAGTGATATCAAAAGTAATTGCATCGTCAGTTTTATTAATCAATCTTACATAACGTCCATCAGGTAAATCTGTACTTTCAGGATTTACATCTACCCAATCAACATAATTCTTTGAAACTTGTAATGTCAAGTCATCACCATTAACTAATTGTAAATCAATATTAGCTAAATCTTTAATTCTTAATAATATAACACCAATATATTCATTAGGATTTAATGTAACTGAATTTACTGGAGCAACTGAAGCACTGCTTGTTTCAATTGTAGTAGCAATATCCTTTAAATCTTCATTATTTGTGTCTACAAATGTATCATTTGGTTTATTAACTCTAAAGTCAGACATTTTCAACCAAACATTTTTATCCTGAGTATTTCTTACTCTTACATAACGTGCTTTAATACCAGTTAAATCTGCTTCTACAGTCTTCTTTTCTACATTTTGTGTATAGCTGGCAAAAACAGTATAGTTAGTTCCATCATTTGAATATTCTAAATCATACGCATTCCAGTAATCTGTACCAGAATTACCCATAATAAATCTTACTTTTCCAAGTGGTACAATTCCACCCAAGTCAAGCCCTACATAATCTCCAGCCTGACTATCTTGGTTAAACCATGTAAAAGTACTGTCATCATCATCAATCAAGTTTGCTGTAGTATAAGTTGAATAAATTCCATATCTATCTGTTTTAATTACACTAGCATTATATTTATCACTTGAACTTTCTTCTAATCCTTGACCATTTACTACAATATCACGAATACCTAACCAGGTATTTGTTTTATCTGCAGTAGCAATCATTCTAATTCCTTTTACGTTTTCTAAATTTAAATCTGTTAAATTAATTTCTTGTGGTAAATCATATTCTTCACCGTTTACATCTAACCATTCCTTACCATCAGTAGTATATTGTACTTTAGCTTTTAAGAATGTATCATTTAGATTTCCGCTTTGTCCTAACTTAAATGTTATGCTATCAACATCTCTAGCTCTGCTGTAGCTAATACCAACATATGTACCAGCCACAATAGTATTTGGTGATTTATAAACCACTTCTGTACTTGCATTATTGTCTAATGCATTACTTAGTGAACCAGTTGGTGTATCAGTACGATTTGTTATAAAAGAAACTATATCCTGATCAGGATTAACAATTGTACTTACTTTTACTGATAATATAGTATCTAAATTTTGCATAAATGGATAGATATATCTTCTACCTACTTTTGCATATTCAGTATGATCAACATAATGGAAACCATGTGTTCTAGATGCATCAAATGCACCTTGACCAGCTGCAAAATAATCCCATATTACACTACTCTCTGCTCCATTTTGTAATGCTTTAGCAGCATTTAAATAATTAATGATTGATTCTGTTGTTTCTTGCCAACAATCTAACCAATAAATAATTTGATCTCTTGTTCTTTCATTTCCAGGATTATTACGATAAATATCAGCACTATTTTGTAATAATGTAAATTCTGTAATTAATTCATCAGCTTTAGCAGTAATATCATTTCCAGCATTTAAATCACTAATGAAATTTGACATTAGATTTTTTAATTCTACTGATTCTTCATTACCAATTTGCTGTGAGTTCATCATATGTTTACTTAATTCACGTAATGCAGTCGAAGCAGGTGTGTCATCAATTGTTCCATGATCCATATAATTAAATGAGTCGTGCCATACTTGATCATATTTACTTGCTTCTTCCCAAATATTCCATGCATAATCAGCGTTAGTAAATAATGCTTCTTTACTAGGTTCTGACTGTTGCATTGGATTTAAAACAATTCCTTCAACAGTTGATGGATTAACATTAGGTTTTAAAACCGCCTCAGCTCCACCCATAATTAAACCATCTTTAGTGTTATCACTACATGGCCAGTTAATCCACATATAAGCAGGGCGTTCCATATTTTGATAGAATCTATCATTGAAGCTTGGTCCTACTTCACCCCAAACTCTACCTCCAGTTTGAATGATACTTACTGAATCTGGTAGTTGTTTCAAAGTTTGCATCTGTGCACTTGAACCATATCCCATATAATCATTTGGGCAAAAGATTGTATCTGATTTCAATCCTGATACAGTTGCTTGTTTTTCAATCAGCCATTCAGTTAAATCATTCATCAAACGAACATAACATTGTGCTCCTTGTGATGGAACAGAAGCATCATCTGCTAAAATTGCAAATTGTTTTACTCCTACTGACATTAATTGTTCAAATTTAGTTTTTATAATATTTAAATCTGTTTCATAATTTTCATCAGTATTAAAACGAATTGCATTATACATAAATGGATGTAATGCATAAACATAGTAACATTTACTCTTATTACCTGCTTCTGCCAGTTTACTAATTCCAACTAATTCTTCATCAGTATATAATGCTTTCCAATTTGAATTATGCTTAGGATCATCTTTAGGAGCGTAAATATATTGATTTAGCTTATAATCTCCACCAAATGTCATTAAATCTGCACGATCTTCATTTGACCATGGATTTCCATAATAACCTTCAATAAATCCACGTCCTTTTACATCTGCATAATCATTAATCTTTAAATCTAAAATATCATTATCTTTAACCTGGTTAAAGATGTGTTTTAGTGATGTCACTCCGTGGAAAGCAGCATCAGTATCTTTACCTAATACTGCAATAACACCATCATTGATACTTAAAATGTAAGAATCATATTTAGTAAACAAATCCTCACTATCAATCAGAGCATTTTCCTTAAAATATCTATCTACATAATCATCAGAATTATATGTTCCAACAATTAAATTCGTTTTACTTGCATCAATAGTTTCACCGACAGTATTTGTTTTATCTAATATATTTAAAACATCAACTGCATGATCTTTAGTAAAGCTATCAATTGCATCACCATACACCACATTTACATCACTAGAAATTGAAAAATTGTCATTTCCATAAACTACTTCATGAGGTGTTGGATAAATCGTGTAGGTAGAAGTTTCGTCTTCTGCACTTACTGGATTTAACATAATTAATGAACTAAAAGTCATCGACAATGTTAAAGCAACTGTTAACACTTTTTTTAATGTTTTCCTCATTTTTTCCCCTTTCCTGCAAGCTGTAAACTAAAATAGTCTCCACGTTTACTAATAATTTAAGCCTGCATATTGCATAGAAGCACTACTACAAATAAAGACCAAATACCAATGCACGAAAAGCATATATAGTATCTGGTCTTGCCTACTTAAAGTAACAATCCTACTGCACATATATTATATCATCACGTAAATTTATGTCAACCATTTTACTAAAAATCAACATACTCCAAAAATAAATTTTAGTTAAAATTAACTAAAATAATAAATATAAATAGTTAACTTTTTATACATCTGTATTCTTTTTTATATGTATACAAAGATATGTCTGCTCATCTGGCGACAGAACATAATCATATCTGTTCTCGATTAATTTTACAATTCTGTTAATACATAAAGCTAATCTAGCATTTTCCTTAAGCATATCTCGAATATTTGAAGTTGTGTCTTCAAAGTTATCTGTTTCATCTCTAAAAATTCTCTCAGCTAGATATTTTAAATGTGTTGAAATACGAGCATATCCAATTGAATCTTCTTCTAACTCTATTTTCATTGTCGATTTTATTAAATTTAATACCTCTTTTGTTAGAGTAACTATTTTCATAGCATTATTAGCTTTATCATTATATGAAAAATTAACTAAGTGTAAAGCCAAATATCCAGCCTCATCATCATCTAAACGAATTCCAAGCTTTTTTTCGATATAATCAAGAGCCCATAACCCGACTTTATATTCTTTTTTATAAAGAGTTTTTGTTTCATTTAAGATTATATTTGGTAAATAGATATTTTCTTTTTTTCTCTTAATTGCAAAAGAGAGATGGTCACTTATAGCAATAAAGATTTCACCACTAAAATCTGTTTCCAAATCCTTAATCGCCTTGGCGACTATCTTATTTGCAATTTCAAAATAAACGGCTGGTACTTTTGCAATTGATTGTTCAAAACGCTTTTTCTGATCGTCTTTAAATAAATATGTCTTTTCTATTTTAGACTCATCTACCAAATCCCCAATTTTTTTTTGAAATCCAATACCTGAACCAGTTAAAATAATATCGCCAAGTTCATCTGAAATTGCAGCTATACTATTATTGTTAAAAACCTTTAATATTTTCAACTCTGCCACCTCTTTCTACATCAATATATCATTTATTGAATCAACAATAAAGCCTACTTCAGTCCCTATAATAATCTGAATACTGCTTTTACCAATTTTAACTATTCCTTTAGCACCAGTAGCTAAAATTTGCTGTTCGTTAACCATATTAATATCTTTTAATTCTACTCTTAATCGTGTGATACAACTATCTACAAAAACAACATTATTTCGACCGCCTAATGCCTCTAAAATTAAAATTGCTATTTCATCATAATCCTGGCTTATTAAAGTGACACCATATTCTTTTTCATCCACTTCAATTATTACATCATCAATTTCTCTTCCAGGTGTCATAAGATTATAACGAATAATTAAAAATCTAAAAATACAATAATAGAGTATCCCACACACTATGCCTAAAGGAATCAACATAAATATATCACTTGCAAATGGTGATTTAATACTTAAAATATAATCAATTAAGCCAGCGGAAAAACCAAATCCTGCTATCCATTGAAAAGAGGCAGCTACAAACATCATCACCCCTGTTAAAACAGCATGAATTATATAAAGGACAGGTGCTACAAACATAAATGAAAATTCTAATGGCTCAGTTACTCCTGTTAAAAAAGAAGCAAATGCAGCAGATAACAAAATAGACCCTACTTGTTTTTTCTTTTCTGGACGTGCACATTGATATATAGCAATCCCAGCTGCTGGAAGGCCAAACATCATCACTGGAAAAAAACCAGCTTGATACATTCCTGTTACACCATGTACGCCACCAGAAATGGTTCCCCAGAATTTACCAATATCATTAATACCTGCACTATCAAACCAAAATACTGAATTTAATGCATGATGCAGTCCTGTTGAAATTAATAGGCGATTAAAAAAACCATATAATCCTGCACCAATAGGTCCTAATCCTGATATTGCTTTTCCTAAACCAATAAACAAACTATATAAAAAAGGCCAAACAACTATCAAAATTGCCGAAATTATTAGCATCATAAAAGTTGAAATAATTGGAACAAACCGTTTTCCTCCAAATAAAGACAAAGCTAACGGTAACCTGGTCTTTGAAAAATGCTGATAATTAAAAGCTACTATTAAACCTACAAGTATTCCTACTAAAGTATTAGCAGAATTTCTAAAAGCCGGCGATACTTCATCTATAGAAATATTCCTAATCAAAGCAACTGCTTCCGGCGACAATAATCTAATTACTATTAGATATGAAACAACTGCACAAATCGCTACTGTCATATCCCTTTCCTGAATCATTCCAATTGCAATTCCCACAGCAAACAAAAGTGGTAAATTGTCAATTATCACTGTACCAGATTCAATCAAAAAAGCTGCTATCCAATTATTACTTCCCCAGCCAATATGGTCAATCCAATATCCAACCCCTTTTAACAGCGCAGCTATTGGCATTACCGATACTGGTAACATTAAAGACTTTCCTAAACGTTGAATATAGTTCATCATTTCCCTACCTTATAAAAATTCTCATCCCAAAATAAAACGTTGCAGATCCCCAATCTCTGCATCTTTTAAAATTATACCCTTTAATATCAAAATATGTCAACTAAAACAATAAGCCAAAATTGATAGTTGACATTACTAAAATTAAACGGTAGAATTTAATTGTGATGTTACTATTAAATTAGGCATTAGCAGTTATTTCTTCATAGCAGCTAATGTCTTTTTGTTTTAAAAAGGAGGGACAAATAAAGTGAATTTTTTAACAAAAATTATTACTTCAAATAAAACGAATCATATATGCGCACCTGTTAGTGGTAAAATTATTCATTTACAAAATGTTCCTGATAAAGCCTTCTCTAATAAACTGATTGGTGATGGCTTAGCAATTGAAATATCTTCAAATTGTATCTATGCACCCTGTCAAGGAAAGATTAGCGTGATTGCGCCAACCAAACATGCCTTTGGGATTTTAACCCCAGATGGAGTAGAAATATTAGTTCATATTGGCATTCACCTGCTTAACCCTAATGCTTCCTACTATGACTATCAAATAAAAGTTGGTGAACCTGTAAAAGTCGGGACACCTATTGTTAAATTAAGTGATGAATTATTAAAAAAATATAATTACAAAATTATAACGCCTATTGTAATATGCAATCATAATAATCACCCTATTAAAACCATGACTACTGCCTCAACAATAAAAGCTGGTAAAACTCTTTATACATATAAATAATACGTAATTGTTTTAGATTAATAAAATATTACTTAAATGACAAGATCTGCAATTCCTCTATTACTAGACTAGCTTATTATCAAAATTATATACATTATTAGTTATCCCCTACTTTTATCAATAATTTGGCCTATTTTATAAATAGGTCGTTTTTTATTTTATCTATTTTATTATAGTTTATACTTGTAATAGAATTCATATCTTTGACCCTAATCAAAATAACTAATATCTTTTTTATACTATATTTGATTAACAATATTATGGTCATAATTTTCATTATAAACATGTTCTTATGTTAGCTAAATTATTACTTTCAACTCAAATTTACTTATTGCATTAAAAAAGGCTATCCAAAACGGACAGTCTTTTCCAACAACTAATAAAAATCTATTCAATACCAGTAATTTAATATACATTATTAATTATACATCTCTAGATCTAACTAAAATAATTGCATTACTATTTGTAACATATGCGAACTCATCAATTGTCTGATTTGATACACATAGAGGATCATCATGTTTTAAATAGTAATTATCTAAAGGATAATAGGCATGTTCAATATTAATATAACTTTCTTTCAAAGCAAATAAAGAAAAATACTTATATCCATTATTTGTAATTTTATGTCTACCTGGTTTTAAAAGCTCAATCATATTTTGATTATCAATAATTCTTATTTTTACATTCTGGTATCTTTCCAGCAAACACATTACACTAAAAAAATGATCTAAGCGTCCTCCAGTTACACCATAGATATCAATTTCATCATATCCTTTTGAAAGTGCATATTCTATTGCTGCATGACTATCTGTAATATCTTTTCTTGTCGGTAATCTCTCTATTTCCAATTTAGCTAATATATCCTGGTTTTCAATTGAATCAAAATCACCAATTGCATATATTGGTTTAATTCCCTGTTTAATTAAAATCTCAACCCCACGATCAACGCCTATATAATTTAATGAAGAATCAAGTTCTTTAGCCAGGGCACTACAAATTCCTATTTTCATCGTAAAGATTCAATCGCCTTAGAATAATCATCACTATTAAAAACATAGCTTCCTGCAACGAGTACATCAACCCCTGCCTGACGACATAATTTTGCTGTAGCTTCATTGATTCCCCCATCTACTTCAATTAAATAGTGATAATTATATTCATTTTTTAATTTCGCTAATTTAGATATTTTATCAAGCGCAGCAGAATTAAATTTTTGTCCCCCAAATCCTGGTTCAACTGACATCACCAAAACCAAATCTATTTGCGATAAAAAAGGTAACAGCACATCTATTGGTGTACCTGGTTTAATTGCAATTCCAACATCAATCCCCTGCCCTTTAACATGATTGATTAAATTGCTAATTTCATCTTTAGCAACTGCCTCATAATGAAAAACAATCAAAGATGCCTTACTGGCAATAAATTTATCGACGTATTTTGCTGGTTCACTAATCATCAAATGAACATCTAAATACATATCGGTAATCTTACTAACATCATTTAAAATACTATATCCAAATGAAATATTAGGAACAAAATGTCCATCCATCACATCATAATGAATCCATTGAGCTGTTTCTATTTTTTTTATTTCATCTTTTAAACAAGTAAAATCTGCTGATAATAACGAAGGTGCTATTTTAACCATATTTACGTTCCTCTTTCTTTTTTGCCTCTTGTAAATTCACCAAATAATGTTCATATCGTTCTTTAGAAATTATACCATTATCAACCGCCTGCTTTACACCGCAATTTGGTTCACTATCGTGTAAACAGCCTCTAAATTTACAATTTTGACTATATTTTTCAAAATCATGATATGCAACCGCTAAATCTTCTGGAACTATATTTAAATCTATAGATGAAAAACCAGGTGTATCTCCAATATAGCCATCATACATTTTTATTAACTCAACATGTCTGGTCGTATGTTTTCCGCGTCCCAATGATTTTGAAATATCATTTGTTTCTAGATTCAAATCAATATCTAAAGCATTTAATAAACTGCTTTTCCCTACTCCACTTTGTCCAGTTATTACTGTTACCTTATCCTTAAAAACAGTTTTTAACTCATCTATTCCCTGATTACCTTTAGAACTTACCTCATAAACACGATATCCAGCTTTACGATAATCTCTGATATATTTTTTTACATCATTATCATCTAAATCTATTTTAGATATAACAATAATTGGTTCAATTTTTAAATGTTCAATTACTAATAAAAATTTATCTAATAATATTGAAGAAAAATCTGGTTCTTTACATGAACTAACAATTAAAGCCTGATCAACATTACAAATTGGCGGTCGAATTAAAAAGTTCTTTCTTGGTAATAATTTCATAACATAGTTATCTTGATATTCAACAAAATCGCCAACAAGGGGCTTAATTTCGTCTTTGCGAAATTTACCCCTTGCACGACATTGAACTATTTTATCACCATCTTCAACATAATAGAATCCAGATAACGCCTTAATTATTCTACCTTGTGACATTAATTTCCTCCTTAATCATCTGTAGAAATTTCTGGTTTTGACTTATAGTAGTATAGTGTAACCGTTTCACCTTTTTTATTAACTGTACTAAAAGCCTCAGGACTTTGTCTCATTACTCGATTGATTGTAATATTCTTAATTTCATCCTCACTCAATGAATCAGTCGATAATTCATTAAGGACCACATTAAAATCTTTACTTTCTAAACGACTTTTAGCTGCATTAATTTCCATTCCTACAACATTAGGAACTTCTATTTTAAGTCCTGCCGAAACAGTCAATGTAATTGTACGATCAGTTTCACTAGGATCAACTTTATGTCCTTTTTGTAAACTTTGTTTTATTACTGTTCCTTGAGGTTTTTCTGATTCTTCTGTTTCTTCATTCACCTCAAACCCTAATTTTACTAAAGCCTCTTTAGCTTTTTCAATATCCATACCTAAATAATCCGAGATTACTATATAATTACCTTTAGAAACAACTAATGTAATTTTACGATTTTCATCAGTTGGATCTACCTTTTCTCCCTCATCAATACTTTGTTCAATTACAGTCCCTTTAGTTTTAGAAGAAACCTCATATTCAATAATTACTTCAAATCCTAATTTATCTAAAGCCTTTTCAGCTTTATCCGCTTCCATTCCTATATAATCATCAACAATAATATATTTACCTTTAGATATTGTTAATTTCACAATATCGCCTTCTTTTATTGTTGTCCCCTTTTTAGGATCAGTTTCAATAATCTTACCCTCATCATATTTATCAGATAATTCTTCAATAATATCTTCACTAATAGTAACCTTATAATCTTTCATCAATTCCTCTGCCTGTTCTTGTGTTTTTCCTTCTAAATCAGGCATTAAATTTGTATCAGGTCGAATATTAACATAAAGAACAAAAACAATTACAGCCACTATAAATATTATCCCAATAACAATTGCAGCTTTAGCCTTAGTATTTAGACCTTTAAACTTAGATATTAAATTCTTAAGCCCCTTTTCTTCTTTAGAATCATCTTCCTTTACCGCTTCTTTTGCACGTGGAATATCTGTTGTATTAGCTGTATTAAACATCGAGCGAGAATCAAGGACAATTGTCGGCTCTGGTTCACTATCATAAGTAAATCTGAGTTTTTCTTCATTCAGACGCTCCATACAAGTATTGAGATCTTCTAACATCTCACTTGCATTATTATATCTATCATTTAAATTTTTAGCAGTTGCCTTAATAATAATATTTTCAACCGATTGAGGAATTGAAGGATTGAATTCTAATAATGAAGGCAGATCCTCCTGCATATGTTTTAATGCAATATTTACAGGTGATTCGCCATTAAAAGGAACTTCACCCCTTAATAATTCATAAAAAACAATTCCTAAAGCATAGATATCACTTTGCACAGTTGCTTTCTCACCACGAGCTAATTCAGGAGCCAAATAATGTAAAGATCCCATAATTACATCTGTCTGCGTTACTTGAGCTAATGACTGCATTGATGCAATTCCAAAATCAGCAATTTTTGCAACCCCACTATCAGTTACTAAAATATTTTGTGGTTTTAAATCTCGATGAATAATTCCTAATTGATGTGCTTTTGCAATTCCACCAACTACCTGTTTCATAATATCTATTGCTTCTACAACATGAACTGCTCCACGTTTTAAAATCAACTCTTTTAAAGTTGTCCCAGGAATATATTCCATAACAATATAGTATTTATCTTCATCTTCACCTACATCATAAATTTCAACAATATTTCTATGCGACAGTGCTGCTGCTGCACTAGCTTCTCGCTGAAATCTTGTTACATAAATAGGATCTTTAGCTAAGCTTGTTCTAAGAATTTTGATTGCAATCGTTCGATTTAAAATAATATCTTTGGCTAAATAAACATCCGCCATTCCACCTTGACCAATAAGTTCCAATAATTCATAACGTTCTGCAATTATTTTTGACATCCTATTTTCCCCCCCTGTTATCAATAATAGCTATAGCAATATTATCATATCCGCCATTTTCATTAGCTAAATTAATTAATTCATTTACCATATAAGGAACCTTTAAGTCTTTTTTTAATACCTCAACTATCTTATTTTCGTCAAGACTATTATATAAACCATCACTGCAAAGTAACAATAAACTATCTGCAAATTCTAATTCAATCATAGAAGGCTCTAATTTAGTGTCTGCTCCAACTGCCTGCATTAAAACATGTTTTTGACTATGATTTTTCCCTTCCTCTTCACTAATTACACCTCGGGCAATTAATTCATTAACTAACGTATGATCTTTAGTTACTTGAATTAATTTATCATTTTTCATAACATAAGCTCGACTATCTCCAACATGAGATATATATAACATATTATCTATAAAAACTGCTACAACAATTGTTGTCCCCATACCCTGGTGTTCAATATTTTGCATTGCCATTTTTTTAACAATAATATCTGCTTCGCTAATCGTCTCTTTTAACCATCTTTTTACTTCATCAACATTATCAAATGGTGGAATACAGTTAAAACAGCTTAACACATGTTCAATTACTACTCTTGAGGCAATTTCTCCAGAACGATGGCCACCCATTCCATCACAAACAACTGCAACAATTTGATCTTTTGTGTTAACAATTACTGTAGCTTGATCTTGATTTTTACTTCTCACTCTACCAATATCAGTATTTGCATAATAGTTCATTATTTCACCCCACTTCTCTTAGCTCTTAGCTGACCACAGGCACCATCTATATCACGCCCATGTTCTTTTCGCATTGTTACATTTATATGCAGTCTAAGTAATTCACTTTTAAATATTTCAGCCTGCTCTTTCAAACTAGGCTGATATCCGTGTTCATCAACACTATTATAAGGAATTAAATTAACATATACATTTAACCCCCTTAGATAGTGCGCAAGCTGACGAGCGTAAATAATGTCATCATTAAGGTCTTTTAGCAAAATATATTCAAAAGTAACACGTCGGTTAGTTTTATCAATATAATCACTAACTGCCTTTCGCAAATCATCCATTGGATATACCTTATTTATTGGCATTAATTCATTACGTATTTCATCATTTGGAGCGTGTAAAGAAATCGCTAAATTAGTTTGTATTCCTTCTTCACTATATTTTTCAATACCATTAATTAAACCACAGGTTGAAATGGTAATATGACGAGCTCCGATTGCTAAACCATGAGGATGATTAATGATTCTAACAAAATTCATCACATTATCATAATTATCAAACGGTTCTCCTGTTCCCATTACCACTACATGGCTGATTCTTTGATTTGTATCTTGTTGAATTTTGATAATTTGAGCCACCATTTCACCAGGAGTTAAATCACGCTGTTTGTTAAGTAAACCGCTAGCACAAAATTTACATTTCATGTTACAGCCTACCTGGCTTGTCACACACAATGATTTACCATAGTCATGTACCATCAAAACTGATTCAATCAAACTGCCATCCAGCAATTCAAACAAGTATTTAATTGTTCCATCCTTAGATATTTGTTTTTCTTTAATTTTTAAAACATCAAATGTAAATTCTTCTTTCAAACTATTTCTAAGTTCTTTTGATAAATCTGACATATCATCAAATTGGCGTGCATCTTTTTGATAAAGCCAGCTAAACATTTGTTTTGCTCTAAACGGTTTTTGCTTTATTGAAGCAAAGTATTCTGTTAACTGTTCTAAAGAATAATCATAAATATTTTTCATCTTATTTTCCTTTTTCTAATTTACACATATAAAAACCATCACTATCATAAACATACGGTAAAATCTTCTTTTCTTCAATTATCCTCATATCTGAATATTTATCAAGAAATTGTTTTATCATCTGTTCATTTTCTTTTTTATTTATAGTACAAGTACTGTATACCATTTTACCATTATTTTTCAATAAATAGTAGGCATTGTCTAATAATTTTGCTTGTAAAGGAATAATTGTATCCATCTCACTTGAATCATGATATTTAATTTCCGGCTTTCTCTTCATCACTCCCAAGCCACTACATGGAGCATCTAGTAAAATTTTGTCAAATATTTCTTTAGAATAATCATCTTTTAAAGTTGTCGCATCTTTAACATACAATTTTACATTCTTTATTCCTAAACGTTCTAAATTAGTTTTAACTAATTTAATTTTATGTTCAAATAAATCACAAGCAATAATTTTACCCTGGTTTTCCATCAAAGCAGCCAAATGTGTTGTTTTACTTCCAGGAGCACAGCACATATCTAAAACCAGATCATTTTTTTGAGGATCTAATAACGGCGCCACAAGCTGACTTGATTCATCTTGAATCGTAACTAATCCTGTTTTAAAATATCTAGTTTCAGCAATATTTCCAGCTTTGTATAAAAGTGCATCAACAGCTAAATTTCCATTAATAAAATGTTTATCTTTTAATAACTCTTCTTTATTTATTTTTAAAGTGTTAACCCTAGCAGTTCTATTAGGCACTGTATTGTCATGAAAACAAATCTTTCTAGTTATATCAATCCCATACTGCTTAGTTAGCATTTTTACCATCCATAAAGGATGGCTGGTTTCAATTGATAATCTTTTTAACTCATCACTTTCATCAATATTCCTTTTGCCCTTTCGAAGATAGTTTCTAAGAATAGCATTTATAAATTTACCAGCATATATGTTTTTCTTTTTTGCCAGTTTCACTGCCTCATCTATAATAGCATATTGAGGTATTTTATCTAAAAATATTAATTGATATAACGACATTAATAAAATTATTTTTTCCCGATTTTTAACTTTTTTATCTTGAAGATATGGTTCTAATTGATATTCAAGATATATTTTATTTTGAATTGTACCATACACTATCTTCGTAGTTAGATCTTTATCACTCCGTGATAAATTACTATTTTGTAAATACTCATTCAAAGTTATATTTAAATAACTTTGGTCATTATAATATTTTAATAAAACTTCTAATGCAGCTGCTCTTGCCATAAATTATCCTTCCTAAATTTGACTATAAGGATTAAAATCACATATTACATGCACTTTATTCCCTTTTTTATTATAAAAATCATTCATTTTTTCCAATACTGGATATATTTCCCTACTATTAGTAAACTTAATCATAATCCGTTTACGATAAATATCATGTACTCGATAAATCAAACTATTTGCTGGCCCTAAAATCATTACATTATTTAACTGCCTGTGTAAATAAGTTTTAATCTGATTAGCACATTGAATTACCCTACTTTCATTATCCCCTTGTATTAAAATACTGACTAAATGAACATATGGAGGATAATGTGCCAGCTTACGAAAATTCATCTCCTCTTTAAAAAAACGTAAATAATCATGTTCTTTAACACATTGTAAAACAAAATGTTCAGGATTATAGGTTTGAATTAATACCGTTCCTTTTTTCTGTCCACGACCACTTCGCCCAGATACTTGTTCTAACAACTGGAATGTTCTTTCATTAGCTCTAAAATCAGGAATATTCAAACTAATATCTGCATTTAAGACGCCGACAAAAGTCACATTTTCAAAATCTAATCCCTTAGCAATCATTTGTGTTCCTAATAATATATTACCTTCTTTTTTCGCAAATTTATCTAATAATTTAAAATGTCCATCTTTATGCTTCGTAGTATCTACATCATATCGAATTACTTTAGCTTTTGGAAACGTTGCTTCTAATTGTTCTTCAACTTTTTGTGTCCCGGTCCCTACTGGTTTTAAATTATGTCCTTTGCAGTTTGGACAATTAGACGGCATATCAACTTGATATTCACAATAGTGACATTTTAATTTGTGTTCATGTTTGTGATAGGTTAAAGTCACATCACAATGAGGACATTTTATCACTTCACCACAATCAAGGCAACGGATATATGTCGCATAACCACGTTTATTTAGTAAAAGAATAATTTGTTCCTGATTATCTAAACAAGTTTGTATTTTCTCCTTCATTGCTGCAGAGAATAAAGAATAATTTTTATTTCTAATTTCTTTTGCCATATCTACTAATTCGATTTCTGGTAAAGGAAACTTATTGATGCGCTTAGGCAGCTCATAAAGATCATAAATACCTTTTAATGCTCGACTATATGATTCCAATGATGGTGTCGCACTTCCTAAGATAACTGGACAGCAATGATATTGTCCTCTCAAACGAGCAATTTGAATTGTTTGATAACGTGGTTTACTTTCCTGTTTATAACTTGCATCATGTTCTTCATCAAGAATGATCAAACCAATCTTTATTAATGGGGCAAATACAGCACTTCGAGCACCAACAACAATTTTCACTTCATCGTTTAAAATTCTTCGATATTCATCGTACCTTTCTCCTGATGAAAGTTTAGAATGAATTATTGCTACCTGCCTGCCAAATCGCTGTTTAAAAACGTTGACCATCATTGGGGTTAAAGAAATTTCTGGTACAAGCATTAAAACTGTTTTCCCATGATTAATCACATGTTTTGATAAATGCAGATATACTTCTGTTTTCCCCGAACCAGTTACACCATGAATCAAAGCAGTATGAAAAGTATCAATTTTTGCAATAATTCCATCAACGACTTTTTGTTGATCTAAATTCAAAGAAAATTCAGGTTCTATTTCCAGCTTTCCAGAATAAGGATCTCGAAAAATTTCTTTATTAACAATTTGAACAGCCTGTTGTTCTATTAATTTATTAAGTAATGCTCGACTATAAGGAAAATCTTTTAGTGAAGTATTATCATTTTCCTTTAAATAAGCGATTGCTTCTTTTTGTTTAGGGGTTTTAACATTTTCATTAATGACTTTGATTACCCTTTGGTATTTAATACCTACACTTTTATTAGTACTAGGTTTTAACTGAGTTGGTAACATCGCTTGTAAGCAGCTGATACGCGGTGCTAAAGTCAATTTGGCTAGAGTAAGAGATAATTCTTGTAATTCTTGATTTAACAGTGGTTTTTCATCAATAACTTCACTTATATAACGATATTTAAATCCTGCTTCCTGCTCCAATTCATTTTTAGTCAATTCACTATAATGACATGCCATTACATATCCTATTATTTTTTGGACTCCAAAAGTAATCGCAACCCGCACTCCAGCTAATATTTCCGTTTTAGATAAATAATCAAAATTTGTATCTAAAGCATGAGTTGGATGTTCAACTAATACCTGTACAATATACACTACTATCATCTCCGTTTTTCCTATTCTATCATAAAATAAAAGAGACTTCATCATCAAAGTCTCTATAAACTAAATTCAAAAATAAATTTTTGTACTTGTTTAAAATCTAGTAATATCCTTTAAACATATTACGATACATTATCAAATTAGTAGATATATGCAGCCATATTACTCTTATGATTCCATAACCCTTTGGCCTACAAGCCACAACCATAGCATAATTCAATTTAAATTTACGAGCATAATGATCTGCTTTGCGTAAATGCCAGCTGTTAGTAATAACTAAACAACTATTTAAATGCTTTTCATTCATTATTTCATTAGCATACATTAAGTTATGATATGTGCATTTAGCTTTTGACTCCTTAATAATCACATTTTTATCAAGTCCTAATTTAAAAGCATATTTCTCCATAACTTCTGCTTCTTCATACCGATTTTGTACACTTCCTCCTGAAAGGATAATACACTTAACTTTTCCCTTTTTATATAATTCAACAGCTTTTTCAACTCTGGACTTCATTATTGATGACGGGCTACCATCATTGTTAGCTGGATAACCACAAACAATTGCGCAATCATACTCCAACTGTTTTTGTTTTTTCAATGGTTTTTTAAACATAAGCAAAAACAATCCTAAATTAATAAAACTAAAACAAAAAATCGCTTTTTTCAACATTATTCTACTTTCTCCTTATATTTCCCTGGAAATATTACAAAAAGGGAATCAGTGTCCCTTTTTCTTAGCCTTACGTCTTTCTTGTTTTAATTGAAACAAATATTCTTTTTTATCTTTCTTTAACCTATTTTGATTAATTTTACTTTCATGCTTACTTTGTTCATACTGCTTTTTTAAAGCCTGCATTGATTTTGTCCCAATCGCAAGATTCGAACTTTGCTTTTTGATTATTCGTAACACTCGTTTAGGATTTTTTGATTTAGACTTTATCTTTACTTGATAAGCTGCTTTAAAAGACAAGTTTTGACTATGAAATAAAACATAATTATAAACTTCACCATCTTTAGGTTCTGCTCCAAAAACGACTTTTTCAACAAACCTTTCACTACCATCATTTAAATAAAAGATTCCAATCCAAAACGGTTCTTCAAAAAACACATTTAATTCCATAAAGCTTCCTCCTTAAAATAACAGCAAAGAAGGGACAACCTAAGGAGGCAGGTTACTGACAGTTATTAGCTGTGCCTGGACTACCAACCAGACTGTGTTTTTATCTTTGTAACCTTATTGTACTAAACCATCTTCTAATAGTACAGTTTTTTCATTATTTTTAAACTTTTTTTCTAAAATCTAATATTTTAACAATACTATCATTATTAGATTTCCCAAAATACTAATATTTTTTTCTTTTTTATTAAAATAGATTTAATATTTTTAAACCTGCTGCTTTTTATGATTTGGTAAAAAAACAATTATTATATATTTTTAAAGTAAAATGAATAATTCTTTTGTATATATTATTAGGAGGTATTTTTTGTGACAAAAGAATTTTATAATGATTTTAAAAATGATATCTTATTTAAATATTTACTCCATGATGACTTAGATCCTGACTGTATCTTTATGTTAAAACTTTTTATCGAAAATATCCTCAATATTAAATGTGATCACATCTCTGTCCTTAATCCTGATCTTAACCCTAAACATATTTCTGATAAAGATATGATCCTTGATGTTAAGGTAAAGACAAC
>JAETPY010000054.1 GCA_021770925.1 Erysipelotrichaceae bacterium
GTTATTCACAATGAAATAACTCTTATGGATTTTTTTATATGAAAGGGATTAATAAAAGAAAAAGAGCTGAACGCTCTAAATAATTAATAAAAATTACTTAGTCGTTACAGCCCCTTAGAATTGATCAGTCCTTTCATGTGTGATTATGGAAATAATATTAAATTAGGTGAAAATGTTTTTATTAATAGTAATTGCTATTTTATGGATTGTGGCAAGGTTACAATTGGTGATAATGTTTTTATAGGTCCGTCATGTGGTTTATATACAGCTAATCATCCTTTGGATTTTCAAACAAGAAATCAGGGGTTAGAGCAGGCTTTGCCAATTACTATTGGTAATAATGTTTGGCTTGGTGGTAATGTAGTAATCTTACCAGGAATTACGATTGGGGATAATTGTGTAATTGGAGCAGGAAGTGTAGTAACTAAGGATGTTGGTGCTAATAGTATTGCTTGTGGTAATCCTTGCAAAGTAATAAAAGAAATAAATTAATAAATTGTTAGCTAATTAAGGAATATTGCTTAATTAGCTATAATTATGTTACAATTAGTAAACCTCATAAAGAAAGGAAAAAGATAATGAGTAAAATAAATAAATTAGGACAATACAAAAATGTCGAAGTAAATGTAAGTAAACAAATTGTTACTCAAGAAGAAGTTGATAATCAGGTAAAAGCATTAGTAGCAAAAAAACCTGTTCTTGAAGAAAAAGATGGTGAAGTAAGCGAGGGTGATGTTACTACAATTGATTTTGAAGGATTTAAAAACGGGGTTGCTTTTGATGGTGGCAGTGCCAAAGGGCATCAATTAGAAATTGGTTCAGGTCAATTTATTCCAGGATTTGAAGAACAAATGATTGGAATGAAAAAAGGTGAAACTAGAGATTTAAATCTTACTTTCCCTGAAGATTATGGAGTTCAAGATTTAGCGGGAGCTGATGTTGTGTTTAAAGTAACAGTTCATAAAATTGAAACTAAAAAAGAAGCTGAGTTGAATGAACAATTTGTTGCTTCTTTAAATGTTCCAGAAATGAAAACAGTTGCTGATTTATATGAAAATATGAAAGCCAATATTCAAGCACAATATGATCAAGCATATCAATCACAAAAAGAAAATGCTATTTTTGATAAAATTTTATCTGATAGTGATGTTGAGATAACTGATGATGAATTAAAAGCTGCTCTAGAAAAACAAATTCAGCACATCACTATGCAATTAGCTCAGCAAGGGATGAAGTTAGAACAGTATCTTCAAATGATGAATATGGATGAAACTGTATTGCGCCAACAAATTGAACCTTCAGCTAGGCAACAGGCTGTTTTTGAAGCCATTATTGATGAAATTATAAGAGTAGAAAATATTGATACAACTGATGAAGAGTTAGAACAACAAATTGAAAATTTAGCTTCATATAATCAGCTTTCTAAAGAAGAAGTGTTAAAACATGTTGAACGTAAAAATTTAAGACATGATTTTAATCGTGTTAAAGCTAGTCGTTTGATTATTGAAAGTGCAATTGTTAATGAATAATCGATAGAATTTTCTATCGATTTTTTCTTAAAAAATTATAAATTTCATCTAATATAGTATAAGTAGGCACAATATTATTAAGATTTGATTTTTCATAAAGAATGGTTGTTTTAACCATATAAAATCTTAATTCTTTAATAGGGATAATTTCATGATTTAAAACAGGTTTGTTTAAAACATATTTTCTGTTGCTTTAAAATCAAGTGGTATTTTAGTAGTATCGGATAAAAGAGTTTTATATATTTTCTCAAAATTTTTATTATTTTACATCAACTTGATGTTTGTGTAACAGAGTTGATATATTTTGAGATGAGATTTTAGTTATTTAAAGATATATCTTATTAGGTTTAGTCAATTTTGGTTTATAGTTCTTGATTTGTAGTATTTTTTAAAATAACTGTTGGTATGATAGATGTTTTATTAGTTAAAGAAAATAAAATAATATTATTTAATATCACCAACAAAGCAGTGGATATTTTCGTTTAACTAGTTATCGAAGTGCTAAAATTAAATTTTTAACAACGATATAGTATTTTAATCAGCTGCTAAAAAACGATACAGTTTTTGACTGTTTTGCTAGTGCAGGCATCTATTCATTTGAACTTATTAAAGTACATAAAGTTGTAGCTTATGATTTATAGATATGAATGTTAAAAAGTAATCTTTAAAAATGTAATCATAGAAGACAAGTTATTAAAGGTTGTAAATGTGTTTTTAAGAGAAAAAGTTAAATTATTTAAGATGTTACATAAATGAAAATTAAAATTTTAAATTTAAATTTAATGTTATATAATAGAAATAAATTTATTTAGTTAGGAGGAATAAAATGAATGTTTTATTAAGTTCGTATGATTTTCATGAAAAATGGGCGCAGGGGGCAATGAAACCCTTACTTAATGAAAAGATGAAAGTGGTTGTTATTCCATTTTCTTTTGATAAAAAAGAAGTTAAAACGATAGAAGATTATGATTTTCATTATGGTAGCCATGGTAAACATGTTCCTTATATTTTAAGACCTTTTTATTATTATGGAATCAAAGATATTGATTTTGTTGACTATTTTCGTGATGATTTAATTACTGCTCAAAAGAAAGTATTAGCAGCAGATATTATCTTTTTAACTGGGGGATTACCAGATCAGTATCTTGAAAGATTACAAGAATTTAAATTGGATTCAATTATTAAAGCAAGTAATGCTTTAATAATTGGAGCTAGTGCTGGAGCAATGATTCAATTTGATAATTATCATATTACTCCAGATGATGATTATTTTGAATATCAGTATCAAAATGGCCTAGGATTAGTAGGTGGTTTTGAAATTGAGGTTCATTATTGTCATAGTCAAATCCAGGATGCGGGTATTGCAAGAGTTATTGAGGAAAAGGGATTACCTATTTATACAATTGCTAATGATGGTGGTTTATTTGTAGACAAAGGAATAATCAAAACTTTTGGAAATGCCTATTTGGTTAAATAAGATAAAGAAAGCAGGGAAATAATGTTAGCTAGATTACATGTGATTATTTCAAGTGAAATAGATAAAGATATCGAAATGGTCAAACAATTATTATTAAAAATCAATCCAAAATTTTCTGTTTCACCAGCTCGGCAATATCAAGGACTAAAAGATCATAGTGAATTTTACTGTACTTGTGATTTATTAAAAAGCGAAGTACAGCCTTTATTAGATAAATTAAATAATGATTGGGATGGTGAATGCTCTGATTGTATTTGTTATGGTTTTAATACTAAAATGTTTCATGATTTAGTTTATCATTTAGAATTTATTTTATTTGATTAGTAATATTATAAATGTTTGTTATGTTTGATTGATCAAACATAAGGTTAGGATATCTTCAAATATTTAGACTTATTAAAAAGCTGATAAGCGGTGAAAAATATTCTAATCTATTTTAACAAGTAACCATTATTTAGAGCTTTTAAATATAGGCTATGATAATTGAGAAGGTATGTTTATATATTGGAATTAATAATAAAATTAACTAGAATGAAATTATAAAAAAATTTTATTCAAAATAACTAGTTTTTTTATTATTTACCTTGTATGATATTTATTAGGAAGCAAAAAAGAAAAGGAGGTATTTTATATGGAGACATACGGTATTGAAAAGTATGGTATTGTCACAACAGGATCTATTTTTAGAAATATTCCCCCAGGATCATTAGTAGAAAAAGCTTTACTAAAAGGAGAAGGACGTTTAAGTCGGGCTGGGGCATTATGTGTTCATACAGGTGAACGTACAGGAAGATCACCAGATGATAAATATATTGTTGATAGTCCAGCTATCCATGATTTGATTGCATGGGGAAAAGTGAATAAACCAGTATCACGTGAAAAATTCGATTTAGTGTATCAGCAAATGATTCAGCACTTCAAAGATAAAGATATCTATATCTTTGATGGTTATGCAGGAGCTAATCCTAAATATTCATATGCTTTTAGAATTATTAATGAAAAGGCTAGTCAAAATTTATTTATTTCAAATTTATTGATTAAACCAACACCTCGAGAACTTCAGCACTTTCAAGAAGATTATTTGATTTTAGTAGCACCAGAATGTAAAGTTGATCCTCAAATAGGGTTAAACAGTGAAGTTGCAGTTATGATTGATTATGAACGACATATTGTTTTAATTGCAGGAACAGGATATTCAGGAGAAATTAAAAAAAGTGTATTTTGTGTTATGAATTTTGTGTTACCACAAAAAAATGTTTTTACAATGCATTGTTCTGCCAACATTGGACAAGACGGGCATACAGCCTTATTTTTTGGTTTATCTGGTACAGGAAAGACCACATTATCTGCTGATCCAGGACGTAAATTAATTGGTGATGATGAACATGGCTGGTCACAAACAAGTATTTTTAATTTTGAAGGTGGCTGTTATGCAAAATGTATTAATTTGTCTAAAGAAAATGAGCCGGAAATTTGGGATGCGGTTAGATTTGGTGCGGTTGCTGAAAATGTGCAATTATTTGAAGATACACGTATTATTGACTTTAACGATGACTCTATTACGGAAAATACAAGAGTAGGGTATCCACTTCAATTTATTGAAAATATTGAGCCAAGTGGTGTAGGGACTCCTCCAAAAACAATTTTTTTCTTAGCTGCTGATGCATTTGGTGTATTACCGCCTATTTCTAAATTGGATCCAAATTCAGCAACATATCACTTCGTATCAGGATATACAAGTAAACTTGCGGGAACAGAGGATGGAATTACTGAACCACAGGCAACATTTTCAACTTGTTTTGGGGAACCATTTTTGCCATTAGATCCACTATTATATGCAAAACAATTTCAAAAACATGTAAAAAAGACAGGTGCAAGTGTATTTTTAGTAAATACAGGCTGGGTAGGCGGCTCTTACGGAGTTGGAAAACGTATTCCATTAAAATATACAAGAGCGATGATAAACGCAGCAATGAATGGGGATTTAGACTATGTTGCCTATGAAACTGATTCATTCTTTAATTTAAATATTCCAAAATTTTGTCCTGGTGTTCCACAAGAGTTATTAGATCCAAGTTCAACATGGCTGCATAAAAGCGAATATGATAAAACAGCTCGTAAATTGGTTGAAATGTTTGTTGAAAACTTTAAAAATTATGATAATTTCCCACAATCAATTATTGATGCAGGGCCAGGAGTTTCAAGTTATAAAACTAAAAAAGTAGAGCATAGTTAAGAATATAAAGTAGATCCTAAGTAAATTAAGGAGGGTACAAAGTTGATTTATCAATAAAATGAACTCTTCTTTTTTTATACTGTTTAAACATTATAAATATAAAAAATATGATATATAATAACAAATACAAGAGTAAATGATAAAAAAAGGTGAATTTTATTCCAAGTTAATGAATCTCTACTAATAAGACATGCTGATAAAATTATGATTAATATAATTAGCCAGGCAATTATACCACTAATCATACCAGAGTTATTTTCTGCTAAGATTCCATGAAGCAAAGAGAAAACAGCTAATAATATTGCATATGTTTTATGATAGCTTAATACCTTAGAAAATATTCCTTCTTTTTTTAGTGGCTCCAGCATACATAAAAGCAAAAGGATTATACATAATATTGTAATAAATTGTTTAAAGAAAAATATATTCATAGAACCTCCAAATTATTTTTTATAAATTATTACCGTTGAATTATAACAATTGAAAAAGTAAAGTCAATTAAGTAAATGGATATAGTCTTATATATAGGACATTCTATTAAAATCAATTAAAAACAACAAACAAGAAACATGATTTATTTATGATTAGGAATGTATTTTGAAAAAATTAATAATTTACTTTTATTGTAGATATGATATAATTTTCAATATTTATTTAATAGCTGGATTTGAGATAATCAATGATGAATGAGAAAACAATTAATATTGGCGGTAGTTTTGAATCAAACCACCATTTTACTATGATTATAATATACGTGCTATGTTGATTTATGGCTGTGCCTTACTTGATGTACATCCAATAAGAATTGGTGATGATACATTAATTTAATGTTTAAATATATACAGCCAGTCATTTTTTTAAACTAGAAGAAAGAATAAAAGTATTGACTATAGCCAAGTATCGATAAGTAATAATACTGTAATAGGTTTCAAATCAGTAGTAAACAGGTAAGTTTTTGTCAGATTTTATGAACATTGATAATGATTGATTAATAAAATAATAGACAGGGTGTGAAACAATGGAAGATAAATTATCGAGTTTAATAGCTAGATATAACGCTGATAAAGAATTAAATAATTTAAAAGATATTTTAGATTATTTACAAAATAAATCAGTTTATATTTATACTACTATAAAAATTTCTAAACAAAAATTAAAACAAATTCCCAAAGGTGATTTATTAATGATTTTAAATAATATATTAATTATAAATAACAGACAATATTTTTCTGTTTATTCTAATAATGTTTTTACATCGAATCAATTATATTGTTTAGAAGTAAATATTATTGATTGTTTACAATTTATGAAAAGGATGGCTAAGACAGATGAAATAATTATTGATCCTAATTCAAAACATAGTTTGATATTAGATAGAAATACAATAAAATATCTTAAATATTATCTATAATCAATATTTTAGTATTAGTTATTGACGTCTGAAAATCTAAAATAAAGAATTATCACTGCAATATTTTTAAAACTATAGATCGTAGGTGTTGAAAGATGATTTTAAAAGAATTAGAAAAGTTTATTCCTGAAAATGAAATCGAAGCTAAAGAACTTCAAATTATCAAAAAATTCATTAAGGAAAATCATAACGCTTTAACAAGAAATAATGAAACTGCTCATATAACAGTATCAGCATGGATTACAAATTTTTCTTTAGATAAAGTTTTAATGATATATCATAATATTTATGATTCATGGAGTTGGCCAGGAGGACATCTTGATGGCAATGAAAATTTAGTTCAAGTAGCAAAATGTGAAGCTAAAGAAGAAACAGGAATTGAAAGTTTGAAACTTTTAACAGATACTTGTATTTCAGTAGAAATATTACCTGTTCAGGCTCATTATAAAAATGATAAAATTGTTCCTGCACATTTTCATTTTAATATTTCGTATGCTTTTATTGCTGATGAAAAGCAGAGTATTAGACCTAAATTTGATGAAAATAAAGCAGTAAAATGGATTGCAATTAATGAAATAGATAAGGTAGTAACAGAAAAAAATATGTTATCTATTTATTACAAAATAATAAAGCGTGTATTGAATTTAGATAAATTTAGATAAATATAGAAGCTTAATCTATTTATGTTGACAAAGTTCTTAGATTAAGATATTGTTAAAGAGAAAAAGGATAGAGGTTGCAAAGCATCAGAGTACTATAGTAAGTAGGCATACAATGATCTATAGGAAAGGTAATCTTTGCCGATAGGTAGTAAATGGCAGTTTATTACCTAGGGGCTGTAGGAAATACTTACAGCACTCCTTCAGCAATGAAGGGCGCTATTAACGCAAAGTTTAAGTCGTGTTAATAGCACGACTTTTTTTAATATCAAATATGAGGAGAAGGGAAATGAAAAAAACACTAAGAATCTTTACTATATTTTTATTGGTATTTTCAATATTTATACCAATAAATACTGTAAAGGCAGAAGAGGAGGATGACAACACCTTTGTTGTCGGTATGGAATGTAACTATGCTCCATTTAACTGGACGCAGGTCAATGAAACGGAAATGACAGTTCCATTAGAAGGTAGTGGTTTTGCAGATGGATATGATGTAACTATCGCACGAGCTATTGCTAAACATTTAGGTAAAAAGTTAGTAATTAAGAAAATGAGCTGGGATGGTTTAGAACCAGCATTACAAGCCGGTGTTATTGATGCTGTTATTGCGGGGATGACAGATACTGCTGATCGGCGTCAAAGGGTTGATTTTACACAAACATATTATGAATCACAGATGGTTTTAATTGTAAGAAAAGGTGATAAGCTGGAAGATGCTAAAAGTTTAAAAGAGTTTTCTAATAAAAAAGTATTAGGGCAGTTAAACACACTATATGATACAGTTATTGATCAAATTCCTGATGTTAAACATGCTACAGCTTTAGAAGATTATCCAGCAATGGTAATGCAGTTAAATAATGAATTAGTGGATGCTGTAACAGCTGAATTACCTGTGGCTGCAGGAATTATTGCTACTAATCCTGATTTAACATATGTTGAATTTGAAGAGGGAAAAGGATTTGATGTTGATTTAACAGATACTTCAGTGTCTATTGCGGTAAGCAAAGAAAATCCAGAATTAAAAAGTAAAATTGATGAATATCTTGATACTTTGTCTGATGAAGATAAAAAAGAAATGATGGATGAGGCAATTGACAGAATTCCTGCTACTATCACTAGTTTAAGCGATAATATTTTTGTTGCAGCAAAACAGATTTTTGAAGTATATAGTCCATTGTTCTTTAGTGGAATTGGTTCTACTTTGACTTTAGCTTTTGGAGGAACAATTTTAGGATTATTGATTGGTTTGATAATTGGAGCTATTAGGGCAATTAAAGTCGAGGAAAGGGATAGCTTAATTAGTAAAATAATTAAACGAGCTGCCTGGTTTATCACTACTTTATATATTGAAATATTTAGAGGGACACCAATGATGGTACAGGGGGCATTTATCTATTATGGTCTTAAAAATATTGTTCATTGGGATCCATTTACAGCTGGTATTTTTGTTATCACAATCAATACAGGGGCTTATATGGCTGAAATTGTTCGTTCAGGGATTCAATCAGTTGATAAAGGACAGAGTGAAGCTGCTAGAAGTATTGGAATGAATAATATTCAAACAATGATTCATATTGTTTTACCACAGGCAATTAAAAATTCTTTTCCATCAATTGGTAATGAGTTTGTAATTAATATTAAAGATAGTAGTGTGTTAAATGTTATCGCGGTTACAGAATTGTTCTACCAGGCTAAAAGTGTAGCTGGAAGTTTATATGCATTTGTTCCAACTTATTTTGTTGTTGCATTGATTTATCTATGTTTAACATTCCCAACAACAAGAATTTTAAATTATATTGAAAATAGAATGAATCGAAAAAAGGCCATTGCTTTTGATACAGAAGGGAGCGTAAAATAATGGAGCCGATTATTGAAGTAAAGCACTTAAAGAAATCTTTTGGTGATTTAGAAGTTCTGCATGATATTGATTTTACTGTTTCAAAAGGAGAAGTGGTTACAATCATTGGTGCTAGTGGTAGTGGTAAGTCAACTTTTCTACGCTGTTTAAATATTTTAGAAATTCCTAATGATGGTAGTGTAATGTATCATGGTAAAGATATTTTAAAGGGCGAAATAAATGTCAATGTACATCGTAGTAAAGTGGGAATGGTATTTCAAAGTTTTAATCTTTTTAATAATAAAACTGTTCTTGAAAACTGTGTGATTGGTCAAATGAAAGTTTTAAAACGAAATCGTGAAGAAGCAGTTAAAATAGCTATGAAATATTTAGAAAAAGTAGGCATGGAGCGTTTTGCTAAAGCTGGCAGTACACAGCTTTCTGGAGGTCAAAAACAGCGTGTGGCAATTGCTAGAGCGTTATGTATGGAACCTGAGGTTTTATTATTTGATGAACCAACAAGTGCATTAGATCCTGAGATGGTCAATGAAGTTTTAAAAGTTATGAAAGATTTAGCAAATGATGGTTTAACAATGATTGTTGTTACTCACGAAATGCAGTTTGCACGAGATGTTTCTTCTAGAGTTGTCTTTATGGATAATGGAGTTATTGCTGAAGAAGGGATCCCTGATCAAATTTTTAATCACCCAGCTCAAACAAGAACAAAAGAATTTTTAAGACGATATTTAAATCAGTAATTAAAGATACCTAAGATGCTTAGGTATTTTTAATATTGATGAGGCGTATTGATAGTGCTATGATATTATTTGATGATTATCAGGGGGGTTATTATGGATAAAAAAGTAGATTTAGTAACAGGAACAATTTGGAAACAGCTATTATTATTTTTTTTTCCAATATTGATTGGAACCTTTTTTCAACAGCTTTATAATACAGTAGATACAATTATTGTAGGTAAATATGTAGGAACCTCAGCTTTGGCTGCAGTTGGTTCAACAGGAAATTTAACTAACTTGATTATAAATTTTTTTGTTGGGTTGTCTTCAGGAGCAACAGTTGTAATTGCCCAGTTTTATGGTGCAAATGAGAATAAAAATGTTTTTAAAGCAGTGCATAGTGCATTTGCAATGTCTATTTTTTGTGGTATTTTAATGATGATTTTTGGAATCTTTTTTTCTAGGCAGTGTTTAGAGTTAATTGGGGTACCAAGAGATATAATTAATGATTCTAGTTTATATATGAAACTTTATTTTTTTAGTATGTTGCCAGGTGTTATTTATAATATCGGTTCAGGAATTTTAAGGGCAGTCGGAGATTCAAAAACACCATTATATTATTTAATTGTTTGTAGTATTGTAAATGTTTTGTTTGATTTTTTACTTGTTGCAAACATAAAAATGGGAATTGCTGGAGCGGCAATCGCTACTGTAATTGCTCAATTTGTATGCGCAGTTTTAGTGACAGTTAAATTAATGCGTAGTAGAGAAAGCTATCAATTAAAATTGAAAGAAATCAAAATAGATTATATGATCTTAAAAAGGATCATTAAAATAGGTATACCTGCAGGAATTCAATCAACAATGTATTCAATTTCAAATATTGTTTTACAAACAAATATTAACACTTTTGGAACTAATACAATCGCTTCATGGGCAGTTTATGTAAAAATAGATGCCTTGTTTTGGATGATTATGGGTGCGTTTGGAGCTTCAATTACAACTTTCGTAGGACAAAATTATGGAGCTGGATTAACTGAGCGGGTAAGAAAGGGAATGAAAACTTCTTTAATAATGGCATTTGGCGCAGCTGGTTTATTAAGTAGCTTTTTATGGCTTTTTGGTAATAATATTATAGTATTATTTTCCAATGATGCTAATATTATAAAAGAGTGCAGTGATATAATGCATTTTTTATCACCGTTTTATTTTACATACTGTTGTGTTGAGATAATATCTGGAACGATGCGTGGATGCGGAGAATCATTTAAGCCAATGTTAGTAGTTTGTTTGGGAATATGTGTACTGAGAATCATTTGGGTAATATTTGTATCACCGATTTATCCGACTTTTAGAATGGTTATTATTTCTTACCCAATTACCTGGACAATAACGTCAATCTTATTTATCTTTTTTTATCACTTTTTTCGTAAAAAGAATTTATAAAATAATTTTTCAATCGTATTGTAATTTCTTTAATAATATTTATAATGAAATTATTACAATAAAAGTAGGATGATATAAATGAAAAAAATAGTATTAGGAATACTAGCACATGTTGATGCTGGTAAAACAACATTAACTGAAGGTATGCTGTATTTAAGTAAAACGATTCGTTATCTAGGTAGAGTTGATCATGGCGATGCTTTTTTAGATTATAATGACCAAGAAAGAAATCGAGGAATCACCATTTTTTCAAAACAGGCAATTTTTAATTGGAATGATTGTCAAATAACTTTAATTGATACACCAGGACATGTTGATTTTTCAACTGAGATGGAAAGAACGTTGCAGGTATTAGATTATGCAGTTCTTGTAATTAATGGAATGGACGGTGTTCAGGGACATAGTGAAACTATTTGGAAATTATTGAAGCATTATCAAATTCCAACTTTTATTTTTATTAATAAAATGGATAATTTAAATGCTAATAAAGATGATTTGTTAAAACAATTAAAAAGACATTTAAGCGAATATTGTTATGATTTTGAGAATCTTGATCAAACTTTTTATGAAAATATTGCTTTAAATAATGAAGAATTATTAGACTATTATTTAAATCATAATACCCTTACAAAAGCAATGCTTATTGATGAAATTATTAAAAGACAATTGTTTCCATGCTTTTTTGGTTCTGCATTGAAAATGGAGGGAATCGATACATTTTTAGATAATTTTAGTAATTATACAAGAGAAAAAATATATTATAATGATTTTGGAGCACGAGTATTTAAGATCAGTCATGACGAACAAGGAAATAAGCTAACGCATCTTAAAATTACTGGGGGAACTCTAAAAGTAAAAGCCTCGATTTATGATAATGAAAAGGTAGATCAGATCAGAATTTATTCTGGCAATAAATATCAATTGGTTAACGAAGTTAAAGCAGGAGAGATTTGTGCTGTCAAAGGTTTAAAAAACGTTGCTGCTGGACAGGGGTTAGGATTTGAGAATAATATAATTCAGCCTGTATTATCGCCATATATGAATTATCGAATTATCTTACCTGATAACTGTGACCAGCATAAAACATTAGAAAATTTAACTTTGTTAGCTCAGGAAGATCCACAATTACATATTAATTATAACCACCAAACTAAAGAAATTTATATACAGTTGATGGGGATAATTCAAATTGAAATTCTTAAAAACCTAATTAGAGAGAGGTTTGGTATTGAGATTAATTTTGATCATGGAAATATTATTTATAAGGAAACGATCCTAGAAGCAGTAGAAGGAGTTGGACATTTTGAACCACTTCGTCATTATGCTGAGGTTCATTTGCTTTTAGAACCAGGAGAGCCTGGCAGTGGTTTACAATTTTTTACTAATTGTAAAGAAGATGTTTTATCAAGCAGTTATCAACGTTTGGTTTTAACTCATTTAAAGGAAAAGGATCATTTAGGTGTGTTAACTGGATCTTCAATTACAGATATGAAAATAACACTTTTATCAGGCCGTGCACATTTAAAGCATACTGAAGGCGGTGATTTTCGGGAAGCAACATATCGGGCAGTCCGTCAAGGTTTGAAAGCAGCTAAGTCGATTCTTTTAGAACCGTATTTTAAATTTTCTTTAGAATTACCAATAGAATATTTAAGTAGAGCAATCTATGATATTGAAGCGATGAAAGGAACATTTAATTTACCTGAAAATCATGATGAAATTGTTACTATTACTGGCAGTGCTCCAGTAAGTAAAATGCAAGATTATCAAAGCGAAGTAATTAATTATACTAAAGGTAAAGGGCGTTTAATTTGTCAAATAGATGGGTATCGTCATTGTCTAGACGAGCAGGCAGTAATCAAACAATTTAATTATGATAGTGAAACTGATATTGAAAATCCGACGGGGTCAGTTTTTTGTAGTCATGGTGCTGGTTATAATGTTAAGTGGGATGAAGTGAAAGATCATATGCACATTCCATTTCAGTATAAAAAACAATCAGATACGAAGCTGAAAATTTTAGAAAGTGCAAAATTTGCCAATGAAGATGAGGAGCTGGAAAATATTTTTATTCGAACATATGGACCAGTCAAATCGAGAATGAATGGTAGTGGGCTTATAAAAAAAGTTGTAAATAATTCAGTTTTTAAACTTGTCCCTGAATGTTTGCTGGTTGATGGTTATAATATAATTCATTCATGGCCAGAGCTAAAGGAATTAGCCAAAGATAGTTTAGATACTGCTAGATCGCGATTGATTGATATTATGTGTAATTATCAAGGATATAAAAGATGTATCTTAATCTTAGTGTTCGATGCTTATAAAGTAAAAGACAATTTAGGAACTACTTTTAAGTATCATAATATTTATGTTGCTTATACAAAAGAGGCACAAACTGCTGATATGTATATTGAACGAGCAACGCATGAACTTGCAAGTAAATATAATATTACTGTCGCTACATCAGATGCTTTAGAACAACTGATTGTTTTAGGTCAGGGGGCTAAACGAATTTCGTCTCGAGAATTGCGATTAGAAGTTGAACATTTAAATAAAGAAAAGATGGCTGAATTTAAAAGACGTCAGCCTAAAGGATATAATTATTTATTAAAGGATCTTAAAGATTATAATGAGGAATAGAGGAATTTTATGTCATTTCAATACAATCTTAATTATATTGGTGGAATTAATGGTTATAATAAGCGAGCAGTTTATACTTTAAAAATAAAAGATAATTGTTTTCTAGTAAATGGATTGATAAAAAGTAAAAAATTTTCATATAATCAAGTAATTAAAATAGTTTTTGGTACTACTGATGAATTAAAAGAAAGTATTAGTGAAGTAAAAAATATGATTTTTAATCATGTAAAATTACTAGATTATCGTATGAATCGAAAGTTACATTACTGTTTAGTGATTATTTTAAAAGACACAACAATTATTTTTGCTGAAGAGCATGAAGCAAATATCAAAAATGCTTATCAAAGATTAAATGCAGTTTATCATTTAACAAAAAAATAAATCATTTATTTCACTAAATTTATTTTTGAATATTTTTATTATTAAAATATGCTTGAATGTTTATTTTATTGGTAATTTAAAATAACTTGTGATTGAGATTGTTTCAGCCAATAAGACAATTTGTGGTTCAGATGACCACATACAATTTAAAACTTAATCACAAGGTGTTTATAATACCAATTAAGGACTAGATGCAAATCTAGTCCTTCTTTTTTGGATACATATAATATGTGTTATTAGAACATTCTAATAAGGTATACATAACCCTATTTCTAAATCGTTCCCAGTTTCTATAGCCATTAGAATTATGCTTTATATTCTTGATAGTTTTATTTCTGTTTTCAATGATTCATCATTTTATAAAAAAGAAATGGAAAATATTAAAAGAAAATGGGAATAACGAAAACTGATAAGAGCAAATTATTATATATTATGATATCAACAATAATGTATCAATCTCAATCAACTAATGTAACTATTAAGAATACATTAGGATAAATTGAATTAATAAATACAGATAAGAAGATCGATGAAGATTACATAGTAGAATATGCATTTTCGAATGGATTGATATCACATATACTTCCAAATAAGAGGTGCTGTTATTTAAAGTCAATGTTTCATACAATTAATGATAGTTATGAAGGTGAAATCAAAAAGGGTTTCTATGGAATAGAAACCAGACTATCAGAAATTTATTTTGATTTAACTAAAACGTATAATAGAAGGTTTTCAGTTAAACACCAACAACTTTGAATAATGTTATATCAGAAGTAGAATTATTTCTTCAGACATTTATTCTTTTGGAAGAAAAACTTTAAAGGTAGTACCATCTATATTTGAGTAAGGTACATGGATAGTTCCTCCATGTAGTTTTACAATTTTTTGTGCGATTGTCAGTCCAAGGCCATTTCTTTGTGTAGCATGGGATATATCCTCTTGATAGAATTTATCAAAAATACGAGTAAGTGCCGATGCTGGAATTGGTTCACCTTTATTTGTAAAGGAAACTGTTAGGGATTTATCACTTTCTTTGATGATAATGTCAATTTCTTCGCCTTCTAGTGAAAATTTAATTGCATTGTCGATAGATTGATCTAAATTTGTTTCAATAATTCTTCATTACCAGTATAAAAGACTTCTTTGCAGTCAAATGCTATGACATTTGCTTTGTCCGACTATTTTTTATCCAGAAGGGCAATCACCTGGCGAAGCTGCTCGCTGATATTGAAGTGGCTCTGATTGGTCAGAATACTCTGCTGCTCAACTTTGGACAGATTCAAAATATTGGTAGTTAATGTGGTAAGACGAGATGTTTCTTCAATGATCGTATTAATGTATTCCGACCATTCTTCTTCTGTCAAATTCCCTAATTCTAACATTTCAGCAAAGCCCTGAATGGATGCAGAGGGGGTTTTGAATTCATGGGAAAAATTATTGATAAAATCGTTGCGTAGCATCTCTACGCTACCAATTTCTTCTGCCGTGTGATTGAATTTGTCGCTTAGTCGTTTCAGTTCGGTGGGAGCTTTCAGGTTTATTCGTGCACTGTAATCTCCATGTGCGATACGGTCAGTCGCTTCCATCAAATCCCTTAGTAGAGCCAGTGGGATACGGCTGAACAGCATAGAAAGCCAAATTCCTACAAGTAAACTGATCAATGCAAATAAAAAGAGAACAATGCCTACTGGCCTGTCTCCGTTGATGATGTTGAGGCGGTATAGCAAAAATGCACCAAGAAAGATAAGTAACATGGCAAAAAACATAAAAAGGAATATAATTACTGTGAACATAATAGAAAGCTGATGCTTCTGTAACAATGATTTTAGTTTACACATGATGGATCACCGCCTTATAGCCGATTCCCCGAATTGAAATAATCTCAAATTTTGGCCAATCTCCAAATTTGTTGCGCAGTCGATTGATATGAGTATTCACCGTTGTATCGACAGTAGTGGATTCCATTCCCCATATTTCATCCATCAACTGTAGTCTTGTGAATATTTTATCTGGATAGGGCAACAGTTTATATAACAGATAGAATTCTTTTTTGGGCAACGTTTGTTGATATGGTCAGGGCATCATAATCTAGAGTGATTTTCCCGATGTAAAGCCTATGATCATTGGTAATCTGGGAACGGCGAAGTAACGCTTTGATTCGCAACAGTAGTTCGTCTTTGTTGACAGGTTTTACTATATAGTCGTCAGTTCCCACTAAAAAACCCTTGCATTTTTCTTCTGGAAGCTGTTTTGCGGTTACCATCAGAATCGGAATCAGGCTTCCACAACTTCGCAGTTCTTCTGTAAATTCATAGCCATTCATTTTTGGCATCATCACATCCAGTACGATTAGATCGATGTGCTGGACATCCATGACATCCAGCGCTTCCAATCTATTGCTGGCTTCAAAAACATCATAATCAGCGTGTTTCAGCACTGCTTTCATAAGCCGAGTGGCGTTTTTATCGTCTTATACCACAAGAATCTGAAACATATTCATTCACCCCTTTGTATCAATATTTCTATTACAGCATAGAAAATAAACTGAAAATGAACTTTTCAGAAATTTTTTGAATGAGTATGTGTTGATTTTCAATTCGAGATATACTGGCAATGAGCATATTGTTACCAGCAAAATAATAATTGATGAGGCACTGGTAGACAAAATTCTGATGCATGAGAATAAGTGATCAACAGTAAAATTATTATTTATAGATGCAGTTGTTCTGTAAAATGCAGGATACAGAGAATTTCTAAAAAAGAAGCGTAATGAACATAACATCTTTAAGCTAATCCAAATTACATAGATTGTAAAATCTGACTTTTTATGGATTAGTTAAATCACAAATTTTTTAAATTATTGATTGCCTTCTTAATTCGCTTGATTGTTTCATTTTTGCCTAAGATATGAGCAATTTCAACTGCTCCTCCAGGAGTAAATGCTTTAAAAGTTAAAGCAACTCGAATTGGATACATAATTTGACCATTTTTCTTTTCATTTTCTTTAGCTAGTTCAATAAACTTATTTTTTATTTCTTCCTGATTTTCAAAATCCAGCTTATTTAACTCTGGTAAAACGATTTCTAAAGCCTCTAAAGAATTTTCAATAGTTGTTTTCATTTTTTTATTGATAAACAGCTCAGCATTAAAAGGGTAAGCACTATCAATAAAATCGACTGCTTCAGGAATTTCATTTAATACTTGAATTCGTGGCTGTAAGATTTTAGAAAGCTCTATATAATTAATTTTGGCCTTGATATTATCTAAATAATAACTTAAAGCATAGTCATTAAATTGTTCAATTGACATATTTCGTAAATAAACACCATTCATCCATTTAAGTTTTTCAAGATCAAAAATAGCAGGCGATTTACTAATACGATCAATAGAAAAAATCTTAACTAGTTGTTCAAGGGAAAATATTTCTTCTTCCCCTTCAGGAGCCCAGCCTAACAAAGCAATATAGTTAATAATAGCTTCACTTAAAAATCCTTGTTTAATTAAATCTTGATAACTAGCGTCACCATTACGCTTACTTAGTTTATGTTGAGCATCTTTCATAACAGGGGGGACATGAATATAAGTAGGGATCTGCCAATTAAATGCATTATATATCAAATTATATTTTGGAGTACTAGATAGATATTCATTTCCTCTTATAACATGGGTAATATTCATTAAGTGATCATCAATTACATTAGCAAAATTATATGTAGGGTAACCATCGCTCTTCAATAAGATCCCTTCATCTAATAAAGAGTTTTCAGTTTCTATAATACCATAAACAGCATCTTTAAAAACAGTAGTTCCTGTTGCTGGAATTGTTTGGCGAATTGTAAAACTTTCACCATTATCGATTCTTTTTTTTGCTTCCTCAAGGCTAATATTTTTACAAGGATCATGATAAATATATTCACCATTTTCATGATGTATCTCTTTTTCACTGCAAAAGCAGTAATGAGCACATCCTAAATCTACTAGTTTGTGAGCATATTCTTGATATATCGATAATCTTTTTGATTGGATATAAGGACCTGCGTTCCCTGGCTTTAAAGGGCCTTCATCATAATTTAAACCTGTATTTTTTAAAACATCATAAATAATATCAACTGCTCCAGTAACTTCTCTTTGTCTATCGGTATCTTCGATTCTTAAAATGAAATTACCATTTTCATGTTTTGCAATTAAATAACTGTATAAAGCAGTTCTTAAATTACCTATATGCATATAACCGGTAGGGCTAGGAGCAAAGCGAGTACGAATTTTTTGCATTTTTTTAAATTTCTCCTTTTCTTTTTCTAAAAAAAGTAGTAAAGTATATATATAGAAATTGGGGTGTAGCCAAGCGGTAAGGCAGCAGACTCTGAATCTGCCATTTCCCTGGTTCGAATCCAGGTACCCCAGCCAAATATAAAATTAAGCAGGAATCAGCTCCTGCTTTTTATTTTAATATGGTAGCCTGTAGGGGGTTCGAACCCCTGCATGCTGGAATGAGAATCCAGAGTGTTAACCACTTCACCAACAGGCCATCGTATGAATATATTATAGCACTAAATTTTGATAAAATATAGTCTTAATTATAAAGAAATTATTAAAAATACTGGATATTTGATAGGGCAATCGGATAAAAATTTATAGACGAGAAAACATTATGGAAACATAGTGTTTTTTTATTGACCTATGAATCACATAACTATTATTTTTATGTTAAATATAGTATAATATAC
>JAETPY010000055.1 GCA_021770925.1 Erysipelotrichaceae bacterium
ATTCACAATGAAATAACTCTTATGGATTTTTTTATATGAAAGGGATTAATAAAAGAAAAAGAGCTGAACGCTCTAAATAATTAATAAAAATTACTTAGTCGTTACAGCCCCTTTTTATATTCGGCTAATCAAACTTTGATTTATATTCTTTTGGTGTTAAACCAGTAACCTTTTTAAAAACCTTAGAAAAATAATTATGACTTTTAAAACCCAATTCAAACGCAATTTTCTTGATTTGATAATTACCCTTTAACATCTCTTTTGCTTTTTCAATTCGATACTCAGTAACTAAATCAGTAAAATTTTTAGATGTATGAGTACTTAAAAGATTACTAATATAAAAAGGTGTTACCCCCAAATATTCTGCTACATTATTTAAAGTAATTGGTTTTTTGTAATTAACTGAAATATATGCTAGCGCTTTTTTTACTAAAATATTAGATGATTTATTATTTACTTTATCAATAGATTTAACTAAACTATCTAAAAAATCATTTATCTTATCTAATAAATCAAGATAAGGATTATCGCTATCTAACTTTATTAAATATTCTTGATCATGTATATCAATTTTAGATTTAAACTCTTGATTAAACATAGTAATTAATGTTTCATTAAAAATTTGGATAGTTTTTAATAATGATACTTTATCTGTATATAATACTTCAAGATAAAAAAGATTAACTCTTCGCTGCATATTTAAAGTATCAAACTTTAAAAAGTCCTTTATCAAATTTTGACATAATTTTTCAATATCATATGAATAACAAATAGATAGCTTATTTTTAGAATCATTTGCCTTTAATTCAATGTTAGATCCAATATTTTTTATTGCTGTAACATATGATTCATAAAAATTTTCATAACTCTCACAAATCTTTCCGACTCCCATTTGATCCAAACCATAAAAATACTTTTTTATCAAACCTTCAAATATATTTATATCTTGATCAGATAATTTTGCAAAACTAAACACAAACAAAACATGCACCTCATAAAAACTATCTTTCATACAATGACAGCCAAGATCTTCAATCTCTTCAATAAATGAATGTACCTGATAAGGCTGAAAACTATCTTCCTGAAAAACTAAGCAAAAACCAAATTTTGGATCAATATTCAAAAGTGAAAAATATTTTCTTATTTCTGCAGGTCTAGAATTTTGAACAATACTATGAATACAATCACTTTCAACAATCGGTTTGATTTCTTCCATCTTTAAAACTAACTGAGTAGTTTGTTTTTTTTCATTTTTTTTCCTATCAATTTTATTAATTATCTGATAAATAATATTGCACATATTTTCAATTGATACTGGTTTTAAAACAAAATCCTCAACTCCTAACTTGATTGCTTCTTTAGCATATTCAAAATAGTTATATGATGTCAAAACCAAACTCACAATATCTTTATTTATCTTCTTTGCAAAAGCTATTGTCTCTAATCCATTAATACCAGGTAAATTAATATCACAAACTAATATATCAACATCTACATCTTTTAATATTTCTAGTGCTTCCATTCCATTAGATGCATTATATACACTTAAAGATTCCAAAAAATGTTCTTTTAACAGTGCTACTAATGCCTTACGTTCTATTTCTTCATCTTCAACAACTAATATTTTATACATAAGTTTCCTCCACCTTAATTTCAATGATTACTTCAAAACCACAGCCTGGATAACTATTAAACGATATTTGTGCTGCCTTTCCATAAAACATTCTAATTCGTTGAATCACATTATACAAACCAAGATTATTTTTGTCTTTATCCATTTGAAAATCACTTAAGATTCCTTTTTCTAATACTTCTGTCTCTAATCCTCTCCCGTTATCGCTAACACTGATAAATATGGACTTATTAATATGTTGTATACTGATTAAAACCTCTCCATCTTTAATAACATCCTTCAATCCATGTTTTACTGAATTTTCTACCAATGGTTGAATCAACATACCTGGAACTTGAATATTAGGTACATTTTCTTCAACGTCCAAAACAAATTTGATTCTTTGATGAAATCTTTTTTCTTGAATATAAATATAATTTTCAATCGATTCAATCTCACTATATAAATCACTTGTCTTATTTGCTTTATCTAATGCATAACGTAATAGCATTGATGTCTTATCAACCATTGCACTTGTATCCATTGCATTTTCTTTATATGCTGTTTTGTAAATCATATTTAAAGTATTGAATAAAAAATGTGGATTAATCTGATTTTGTAGCAATTTTAGTTCACTCAATGCCAATAATTCATCTTTTCTTAAACTCTCGTTTTCTTTCTCTAAAAGTTGATGTTTTAATGTTGCTTTTTCTTTTTCATTTAAAATATTTCTTTGAACATGTTGAGCCATATCCTCTAAAGCAAAACATAAACTTTCCATTTCTATAGAAGTATTAGAAATACTAGAAAGATCATACTCGCCTTTTTTAATTAATTTAATATTATTTAATATTTGATATAAAGGTTGTGTAAAAGATCGAACTGTAATGACTGAAAATAAAACAAGCCAGCATATTCCTGCCACCACAATAATTGCCAGGACAAAAAAAAGCATATTTTCATAATTATGAATTTCTTTCCTTTGGTCTTTAATATCATCTGTTAAATATTCATAATATGTAGTACTTGTTTTTTCAATTAAAGAATACTGTTTTAAAAACTCATTATATTTTATCTGATATTCTGATTCATTAATATCTTTAACCTCTTTTGCTGAATTTTGATAACTTTCAAGCATATTGTTAAGCAGCTCAATGCGCCATTGATATTTTTCATCAATATTATCATTGATCTTTTTCAATTTATCTAATGCCATTCCAATATAGCGATCATATGTATCTATATCTTCTAAATTATCTGTATATAAATAACTTTTAAAACTAAAATTAGCTTGTGAAACATAATCATAAAATCCATTAATATCATCATATAATTGAATTGCATCATTATATTTGATAGTAGTGGTATGAGACAAAACATAATACATAGCCATAAACACCGCCATTATACAAATCAAACTAAAATTTAGTTTTAATATATTGTGTTTAAAACTTACCTTTGATTTATTTTTCATTTCAATCCCTCTTGATAATTAGATACATTTTCACTAGTAACTAATACTAATTTGACACTATTAATTTTATTAGATAACTGTTTTCCTTTAACTAAATAGTCATATATCAAAATCGTTGCCTCATAACCATAATTATAAAATGAAGTTACAACACTACCATCTATTTGTTTATCTTCGATTAATCTGATTGTACTTGGCATATCATCGACTCCATAGATAAGCATTGAATCACGAACCTTTAATTCTTTAGCAGCCTCATTACAAGAAACAGCTGATTCACCTGCAAAATTAATAGCAACATTGATACTTGTCGTTGATAAAATATTTAACCATTCTTTTTTAGCACGCACCGAATCAGATTTTGATTCACTAATTACCTTAATTACATAACCACCTTCATGCTTTGCGAAAACTCTTTCTATTTCTTTAATTTGTTCATCAGCAATCTCAAAATTCTGTTCTGCTACTTGAATCCCTATCTCTAAAAAAGAATCTTTCCCTAACTTTTTCTCTATATCAGATAAAAAAAGTTCAGCCTGCTCATTAAAATCCTTTCCTAAATATGCAAAACGTTCACTATCTTTAATATCTGAATCTACTAATAAAATTGGAATTCCTTTTTTCTTAGCATTATTTATTATACTACTATCAATTACTCCCTGAGTAATTATCGCATCTGCCTTTTGAGCAATTGCGGTTTCAATAACCTCTTCCATTTTAACTGTATCAATTGCTGTTGGCCCAATCCAATCTCCATAAATATTTTTTTCTTTACAAGCTTTATCAAATCCTTCTTTTGCTTTTAACCAAATTTCATGTTCTTTTAATGGTGTAGCAAAAACAAAATAAAGCGATTTTTCTGGTATTATTTTAGTATCTTTACTGCATCCTGTTAAAAATAAGACTATTGATAGCAAATATATAACTTTTTTCATAATTTTACATCCCCTTGGCTATATTTCATTATACAATAGTTTTCAACTAAATGGGAAATAAAAAACTGAAACTTTATATATAAAGTTTCAGTCATTAATTTATTTTTTAAACTGACGTTTAAAAGCATCAAAAATTGATTCTTTTTTCTTTGATAACTTAGAAAGTTTAGTATATAACTCACGTTCTTCAAATGATAACTTAGTTGGAATTTTAACTTCTATTCTAACCATTTCATCACCATATGTTGAACCTCTTAAATCCTTAACTCCTTTACCTTTTAAGCGTAAAACTGTACCTGACTGTGTTCCAGCAGGAATCTTAACTGTAACATCCCCTTGAACTGTTGGAACTTCAACTTCGCACCCTAAAGTTGCATCAACATTAGACACTGGTATTGTAATATGAATATTACGACCCTCTCTTTGGAAATGTTCATGTGGTCTTACTTGAATTTCTACAAATAAATCACCATTTGGCCCACCATTGCTGCCACGACCACCTTTACCTGATACTCGTAACTGCTGATTAGAATTAATACCTGCTGGTATATCCAATTCAACTGTGACAGTTTTTGTTTCATATCCTTTACCATGACAATGTGAACATTTATTACGTACTACTTTACCAGTTCCATTACATTCTGGACATGTTGTCTCAGTCACAAAAGTACCAAATGGTGAACTTTGCTGCTGCTGGATCGTTCCTCGACCACCGCAACGTGAACATGTTTGAACATCATTAGGATTTTTTGCTCCAGTTCCATTACAATGACTGCACGGTGCATCATAAGTAACCTTAATATCTTTTTTTACACCATTTACAGCTTCCATAAAATCAATATTTAAACGCATCAGGCGATCTTCACCACGTCTTGGACCTGTATTTCTTTGGCGGCTTCTGCCACCCCCAAAGAAAGAACCAAATATGTCTCCTAAATCAACATCCTCGAAACCAAAGCCTCCAAAACCACCAGCACCATTTCCAGCTCCCTGTTCAAAAGCGGCATGACCAAAACGATCATATGTGGCTTTTTTATTAGCATCAGATAAAACTTCATAAGCTTCCTGAACTTCTTTAAATTTTTCTTCTGCTCCTGGCTCTTTATTTATATCAGGATGATATTGTTTTGCTTTTTTACGATAAGCTCTTTTAATCTCATCGGCTGAAGCCTGTTTCGATACCCCTAAGACTTCATAATAATCTCTTTTATCAGCCATCTTTCCACCCTCTTTACACTATTTAAAACCAAGGCAAAGCCTTGGCTTTAATAAATTAGTTCTTTTCTTCAAAATCAGCATCAACAACATTATCGTCTTGTGAACCTGTAGCACCTGTATTAGCACTTCCCGCACCATTTTGTTGCTGATAAGCATATGAAGCCATTTGTTGAGCCATTTGTTCTAATTCAGACATTTTAGCTTCTAATGTTGCCATATCATTGTTATCTAAAGCTGTTTTTAATTCATCTTTTAATTTTTGAGCAGATTCTTTTTGAGTAGCATCAATCTTGTCGCCTTGTTCTGCTAAAGCTTTGTCGATTTCATTAATCATTTGTTCAGCTTTATTTCTTGTTTCAATATCTTTACGTTTCTTTTCATCTTCAGCCTTATTAGCTTCAGCTTCTTTAACCATTCTATCGATTTCTTCATCACTTAATCCAGTTGAATTTTGAATTACGATAGATTGTTCTTTTTGTGTTTTTAAATCTTTAGCTTTAACATTTACGATACCATTAACATCGATACTAAATGTTACTTCAATTTGAGGTACTCCACGAGGAGCTGGTTCAATTCCATCTAATTTAAACAAACCTAATTGTTTATTATCTTTAGCCATTGATCTTTCACCTTGTAAAACATTGATATCTACAGCAGGTTGATTATCAGCAGCTGTTGAGAAAATTTGTGATTTAGTAGTTGGAATAGTTGTGTTTCTTTCAATTAATACAGTCATTACACCACCCATTGTTTCAATACCTAATGATAAAGGTGTAACATCTAATAATAATACGTCTTTAACATCACCAACAATTACTCCACCTTGGATAGCCGCACCCATTGACACTACCTCATCAGGATTAACAGACTTATTTGGTTCCTTACCTAATAATCTTTTAACTGATTCTTGAACTGCAGGAATACGAGTAGAACCACCTACTAATAATACTTGATGAATTTCAGTTGGATCCATACCAGCATCTTTTAACGCTTGTCGTACTGGGATTTCAGTTCTAGCAACTAAATCACGAGTTAATTCATCAAATTTCGCTCTAGTTAATGTTAACTCTAAGTGTAAAGGCCCAGCAGCTCCAGCAGAAATAAATGGTAATGAAATTTGTGTTTGCATTGTACCAGATAAATCTTTTTTAGCTTTTTCAGCTGCTTCTTTAATACGTTGCATTGCCATTTTATCATTAGATAAATCAATACCTTGTTCTTTTCTGAATTCATCTACAACCCAGTTCATAACTTTTTGGTCAAAATCATCTCCACCAAGTTTGTTATCACCAGCAGTAGCTAATACTTCAAAAGTACCATCAGCTAAATCTAGGATAGAAACATCAAATGTACCTCCACCTAAGTCATACACTAATACTTTTTGTTCTTGATCTAATTTATCAAGACCAAATGCTAAAGCTGCAGCAGTAGGTTCATTAATAATACGTTCTACTTCTAATCCTGCAATTTTACCAGCATCTTTAGTTGCCTGACGTTGCGCATCATTAAAATATGCAGGGACAGTAATAACAGCTTTAGTAACTGTTTCTCCTAAATATGCTTCAGCAGTAGCCTTTAAGTTTTGAAGAATCATTGCTGAAATTTCCTGTGGGGTATAATCTTTACCATTAACATGCTCTTTATGACTTGTACCCATATGACGTTTCACTGACATTACTGTATCTGGATTTGTTACTGCCTGACGTTTAGCAGCTTCCCCAACAATAATTTCTCCATTTTTAAATGATACCACTGAAGGTGTTGTTCTATTTCCTTCAGGATTTGCGATGACTTTAACCTCACCATTTTCCATAACACTAACACATGAATTTGTTGTACCTAAATCAATACCAATAATTTTACTCATAATATAATCCTCCTATTTATTCACTTACTTTTACTAAAGATGCACGAATAACGCGATCTTTTAATTTATAGCCTTTTTGTAACTCTTCAACAATCATATTTGATTTAAAGTTATCATCTTTTACAGTCATTACTGCTTGATGGAAGTTTGGATCAAATTCTTCTCCTTCGGTTTTAATCACTTCAACCCCCTGTGACTGTAAAACCTGCATTAACTGATTATAAATCATTTCATATCCTTTTAAGAAATTTTTAATTTCATCACTAGGATTTTCAACTGCCAGCGATCTTTCAAAATTGTCAACCACTGGCAACAATTCTTCAATAAAAGACTGCATCATAAATTTCATTGTATTTGCATGTTCATTTTGTAATCTTTTTTTAAGATTTTCCATATCTGCAAATACTTTGTAATAATCAGTTTTCCAAGTATTCACCTCTTCTTCTAGAGCTTTAAGCTGCTCTTCAACAGTAACTTCTTCTTTTTCATCTTTTTCAACTGCTTCTTCAGCAGTTTCATCAACTGACTCTTGATCCATAACTTTTTCTTCAGCCATTATCTTCACCTCTATTCATCATTTGAATCATCTGATTCATCAAAAAAAGCTTGTTCAATATTCTTTGAAATATACTCTACTAACGAAACCACTTTTTCATAAGGCATTCTAGTTGGTCCTATAACCGAAATAGATCCCTTAGTTGTCGCTCCAGTTTTAAACGAAGCTGATATTACCGAAACATCATCAATATCATTAATTGGTGAATCTGTCCCAATTCTCACCGTTACACCTTCTTCATCAGATAAAGGCTGTAAAGCATTCCATACTTGAGAGTTTTCAAAAGCACTAACGATTCTTCTTAATTTATTTACATCATTATACTCTGGCTGGTATAACATATTCTCTTTTCCAGAAAAATAAACATTACTGGAAGCAAACCTCACAAATGCTTCTAAAAAAGCATTAAATAATTCTTCATGTTCTTTAATCTTTGCTGATAAAATTGGTTTAACATCACGTTCAAGTCTAAATGCAACCTGATCAATTGGTGTACCAACCAACAAATCATTCATAACATTAACACAACTTACTAAATCATCAATATTATGATGTCGATTTAGATCAAAGACTTTGTTTTCCACATATCCCTGATTAGTAATAATAATTGCTGTAACCCGTTTATCATTTAACGGTACAATATTGATTTGCTGCAAAGTATCCTCACTTGAATCAGGTCCTAAAACCACTGAAGTTAAATGAGTCAGCTCACTCAACATTTGACAGCTTTCATGAATTATTTCATCTAAGGTACGGTGACGATCACTAAATATTTGCGCCACTTGGTTTTTCAATCCCTCATCTAAATCCCTTTTAGCAAGATTGTTAACATAGAATCGATATCCTTCTATTGAAGGAATTCTCCCAGAAGAAGTATGAGTTTTTTCTAAGTACCCATAATCTTCAAGAAAACTCATTTCATTACGGATGGTTGCGCTAGAATAAGGCAATTGGTATTTTGTCATCAAAGCTTTTGAACCAACAGGTTCTGCTGTTTCAATAAACTCATCAACTATACATTTAAAGATTAATAACTGCCTAGCTGTAAGCATCTTTTTCTCACCACCCTTAGCACTCTTTCTTCCTTTGTGCTAAATACATTATACAACTTTTATTAGCACTGTCAACACCTTTGTGCTAAAAATTATAAAAAAAGACAACCTAAGCTGCCTGATATTTTCGATATTCCTTAGCTACTCAATAAAATCAAGTAAAATAGTGTTCAATAACTTTATAGAATCCTTAGTACAATGCAGATAACCATTATCAATCACTAATGTCTTTAACCCAATATGCTTATTGATTGCTTTTTGATAAGCATCTGTAACTTTTATTTCATAACGCCTTTCAAATTCTTTTAAATCAAGTCCCTTTACTAAACGCAATGACATCATTAAATGATTAAACATTGTTTCCTTCTTAGAATTAATAGTTTCATTAATTATATCCTGAAACCTTAAATAAGCATTCAAGTTACGACTATGCTCAATTAAACGATCATCAATTTTACCACTAGAGCCTAATCCCGCTCCATAATAATTATCATATTGCCAATACGCAAGATTATGCAGTGATTCAAAGCCTGGCTTTGCATAATTACTAATTTCATACTTCATAAAACCATTTTTCTCTAACTGTTCATCAATCATTTTATTAATAACAGCTTCATCTTCTTCATTTAATGGTTTATAATTTTGATTTTTTAAAACTGTATGATCTTCTAAAATTAAAGAATAGTAAGATACATGCTGAATATTTAAAGATTCTATAATTTCTAAATCATTTTTAACATTCTCTAATGTTTGATTGGGTAAACCATACATTAAATCAACAGAAATATTATTAAACCCCAGCTGATGTCCGTAACGAATAATTCTTTTTACCTGTTCACTATTATGTTTGCGATTAATTCCCTTTAATAATTGATCATCAAAGGTTTCCACACCGATACTTAATCGAGTAATACCGCCTTTTTTTAAAATATCTAATTTGTAATAATCAAGTGTTTCAGGATTAACCTCAATTGTTACTTCCAAAGTTGCCTCACTTATATATGGTTTAATGATATCCATTAACCATTCAAGCTGATTATCATTTAAACTTGTAGGAGTCCCGCCACCAAGATAAATTGTTTTTAAAGGAACTTTAATATTCAAATCTGCTAACTCTTTTTTTAGAACTGCTAAATAATCATCAACCTGTTTTTCCTGATAAAAAACTTTACAAAAATCACAATATGCGCAAATATTCTGACAAAAAGGAATATGAATATATAAAGACCTAGTTTCCATCCTCAAACCCAAATTCTTTAGCTAAGCCCCCTAAAGATGTTTCCTTATATGCACTATTTAAATCCTTACCAGTTTGTTTCATTACTCTTACTACTGCATCAAATGAAACTTTATTTTTTCTTAAATATCCTAATTGTTTAGCATACATAGCGGCATCAATTGCCCTCAACGCTCCAAAACCATTACGCTCAATACATGGAATTTGAACATATCCGCCTACTGGATCACAGGTTAATCCTAAATTATGTTCAAGACCCATTTCTGCTGCATACTGAATCAAATTATTGTTTAATTCTAAAGTCCAGCCATATGCTGCCGCTGCCATCGCACAGGCACTTCCAATTTCAGCCTGACATCCACCATCAGCCCCTGAAATCGTTGCATTAGTTTTAATTACATTTCCAAATATCCCTGCTACAGCCAGAGCCTTGATTATTTCTTTACGAGGAATATTAAGCTGTTTATAACAATAATACATAACTGCAGGCACCACTCCACTAGCCCCACAGGTTGGAGCTGTAACAATTTGATGTCCACAAGCATTCTCTTCACTAACAGCATAAGCATAACTGCTTATTAAAAGTCGATCCCGTTCACCACTGCGACGAGTATTGATAGCTTGCTGATAAATCGATTTTGCAACCCTTTTTAATTGAAGTCTACCTGGAATAACACCAGGAGTAGAAAGTCCAGATTCTACACATTTAAACATTGCATCAAGAATTTCGTATAAATAAGCTTTAAAATTATCATCTTCGAATTCTAATGTATAATCATAAAGATTAATTCCTTTTTTATCACAATAATCAAGTATTTCATTTAAATTATGATGTGGATATATTTGTTTAGGCGGCTGTAATTTACTATTATCATACATTAACGCCCCGCCACCAACTGAATAAACTGTTACTTTATCAAGCAGTTTATCATTTTGATAGATTTCAAAAACCATACCATTAGGATGTTTAGGCAAAGCCTCGCTAACAAAATGAACCTCAACATTTTCTTTTCCTAAAGTTTCTTCAATAATATAATCAGTTAAATGTCCTTTCCCTGTCAAAGCTAACGAGCCATGTAAATATACAACAAAATGATCAGCGTTTTTATAGGTCTCTTTAATTTTTAATGCTGCTCTTTGAGGACCCATGGTATGCGATGAAGAAGGACCAACCCCAATTTTATATAATTCTCTTAACGATTCCATACTATCTCCTATATTCTTATCATAAATAATTCTAATCCCATTTTTTTATCCATCTTACCTGTCTTTATTTCAACATCTAATTTAGATAAAGCATCTAAACATTCTAATAATTCATTTAGATCAAAATCTTTTCCTTCTTGCCTAATATATTTTAAACGATAAGGATTAACACCTAGAATTTTTCCAATTTCTTTATCATTATACCCTTTTCGATCTAATAATTTCACCTGATAAATAAGTCGCATCTGTCCAGCAATTAAAACAATCAATTTAATTGGCTCCTCATTTAAAATCATTAAATCTTTATAAATTGAAAATATCTTTTGACGATTTCTTTGAAGAATTGCACTAGTTAAAGCAAAAACATTTTCATCTAATGGTTTGCTTACTAATTTATCAACTATCTCATAAGTAATATGCTTATTATATAAACATAATTTTTCTATTTCTAATACAACATTATTTAAACTATCATCTAAACGACTTAATAACAGTTCTAATGCGTCATCATCTATCATAGCATTTCTTCGCTTTACAGCCTGACGAGTACTATCTGATAATTTATAATGATTGACTTTATCAATTTCAAAAAACTTAGCTTCTTTACGTAATCTTTTAACAATTTTTTTACGTTCATCAAAATCCTTACCTACATGATAAATGATAAAAATTATCTCTTTACTATCATTATCTAGACATTTTTCAAAATATTCAATTTCGTTATTATCCTTTTTTACCTTTTTAGTAGTCAAAAAATTTGGATTTTTTAACACAATCATTTTTTTATCCGTAAAAAAAGGCGGTGTAATTAAATCCTCGTATATTGACTCAATACTATCTTCATCACCACGATAAGTAGAAAGATTCATCATCTCTTCACTACAATTATATTCTTTTTTTAACCCCTGAAGCTTTTGTTCCATTAAAAAACTTTCTTCACCATAAATTACAAATATCATCCTCTATCACTCCATCTGTATTATAAACTACTTTTATCATAAAGTCATGGATAAATATAATTATCACTACCATAATATACAATTTTCACCATTCCCATTAAATCACTGCGATAAATCTTAATATCATAATCTTCTAATCTCGTTATAACAATATCACTAGGATGACCATAACGATTATCTTTTCCACAACTGATCAGCGCAATTTTGGGTCTAACTGCTTCTAAAAACTCACTACATGTACCAGTAATACTACCGTGATGAGAAACTTTTAAAACATCTACTTTTAAATCAGGATATTTTTTTATCAGATCCTTTTCAACTAAATTAGAGGCATCTCCAGTAAATAAATAAACTAAATTATTGATCGTCGCTTTAATTACTAATGATTTATCATTATTATCATTACTGCTAATATCACTTTTAAGCATTTCAATTTTAACCTTGCCTATTTTCATTTCCTTTTGATATTTTTCCACTGTATGTTCTATTTCTATCTGGTTAGATAATGACTCATATGCTCCACAATGATCAAAATCATCATGCGAAATAAAAACATAGTCTAATTTAAAAACTCCCTGTGATCTTAGATATGGCACCAGTGTAAGTGAAGCTAAATCCTTATTTCTTAATCCACCTGTATCAATTAGAATATTCCCCTGATTAAACGGCTGTTGAATTAAAAAACAGTCTCCCTGGCCAACATCTATCATTACGACCTTCCCTTCGATACTATAATATGGTTTTAAATAAAACATTAGTAATAAACTAAACAGCATCAATATCTCTCTAGTTACATTTCGTTTAATATTAATTTTTAAAATCATTCTAAAATAGATAAAATAATAACCCAAAATAAAAAACAGCGACGGCTTAGAAAAATTTAAAAATACCGAAAAATCATTACAAAAAACAATAATATTATTTAAAAAATAAATCATTACTGCTACTAACCCTTTTACAATATTTCCAAATATCAAATATAACCAAATTGTTTGATACAATAAACTTACTAAAGGAACTAATCCAATTCCTAATAATAGCGACAATACATTAATTCGATACTGAATCATTAAAATAATTGGTAAACTGCCAAAATAAACTAAAAGATTAAAATATTTAGTTTTATTGATCAATAAAATAACAAAATAAATAAAATAAGAAAAAATAAAAGATAAACTAAAAATGATATATGGATTATACATTAACATCATAATCGTTACTATTGATAAACAATCTAGTTTATTTAAATATCTTTTAAATAAGACCGATAACACCATAATCAAATAAGCCCTTATAAAAGAAATATTAAAAGGAATAAGATAGACATATATCCCAATCAAAATAATTCCAATATAATCAATATATTTATCAGGCATTAAAAACCTTAATACCTTCTTTAACATATCCCTCAATAAATGAATATGTAAACCTGATAAAGCAAACAAATGAACCACTGATAAATCGGTTAACTGTTGATAATAATCTTCAATAACCTCATCTTTCACTCCTAAAACAAACATTGAGGTATAACTATCAGCAAGATCATTACCAGCTATTCGTTCCTGTAATTTTTGGAATAATGTTTCTTTAGTATTTACATCTAATAAACGTTTGATTGAAGCCATATTAGTAATACCCTGACTGTATAAATAATTTTTATAATTAAAAGCATTATCATTAGTTAGCTCGTTTATTTTCAAATACTCAACTTCCATTTTTAACTCATCATCAAGATGATAACCTCTAAAATCTCCATATACTTTTACTTTTGTTTCATCAGTTTTAATAACTACACTTTTTTCATCAAGATTAACTATTTTACCTTTTATAACAGCATCATTAATTGGCTTAGGCCAATTAATAAAAAAAGAGAAAATAATTGTAAAAATAAAAATACTAATAAAATTAATCATTTTTAAACGATATATAACAAAAATCCCATAACCTATCATCAATACCCAAAAAACCGGATCTACTAATAAACATATCACTAATAACAAACAACTAATTCCATAAAAAACTAAATGATATTTTATAAACATACTAAACTCCTAATTCTTAAATAAGTCTTTTCACCAATTCCCGAGATATTAGTAATATCTTCAATTGTACAAAACGGCGTTTTTTGACGATACTCAATTATTTTATCTGCTATCTTAGTTCCAATTCCTTTAATTGTCATCAGTTGTTCTTTAGTGCCATTATTTAAAGAAATTAAATTTGTTCCCTCAGGTATATAAAAAACTGTTCTTGTCATAAGCACAGTTTTATTATCAAAACCATAAATATTTTCTACATTAAGCTGTTTAAAAACCGCTTCAATAGTTGGTGCTTTATCAAAAGTAAGCGTTTGATTATACTTTCCTTCAACCACAATTTTAATTTTAGGATCATTTTTAATTTGTTTAACTTCAGTTTCTGGTAAAGCAAATGAATAAGCAGTAGAAATAATTAACAGTAGTAATAAAATAATAAGTTCATGCTTTTTCATTTTATCGCCTCCAATTCAAAAATAAAAAGAATCAGCATAATTATGTTGATTCTTTTATCTTAATCTATATCATAATAACTATTTTAAATAGATTTATTCATTTATAGCTTAGCTGACAATTATATCCCTTACCTTCCCCATATAGTTCTAGTATTATTGTATGGTGAATAATTTTCTTTATGCCTCATTACTGGACCACTTCCCCATTTTGACTCAATCGTACATTTTGAACCATTTGCAGTACTCGAATTAACAGACACTATATTGTCTGAATGTTCTTTTCCTGCCCAATACATTTTCGCACCACTTTTTGCATTTGCATAATTAAGTTTTAAATAACTTCCATCTGACATATATTTACTTGGATCATCCATCCAATATTTATTATTTGTTGAAGAAAGATACCATGCCTAAGAATGGCAATTATATTTTCTGCTTGCTGGGGCTACAATAGTCGCTTCTGGATACCTTCTTTTATAATCAGCATTTATTTGATTTCTTTCCTCAGTTGTAAATTCTTTAGCAGAAATAGTAATAACAACAGAAGAACCCCTGGGAGTAAAAACTGTTGCAAACCCATTTCTACTAATTCTTCCAGAAACAGCTTGCCTTACTGTAAAAAACCAATCATATGATCCACCATAAATTTTTTCATTTTTTTGTTTTTCTTCACTTTTATTCCTTGCAACGGTTATCAATGCCTGAGCCTCATCTTCTTCAAACAAATCAAATACTTGAGGAACCGCTAAAACAGTTTCTAATACGATAAAATCAATTATAGTATTAGATTCAAAAGACTGTTCTTGATACTCTTCTATACTCAAAACTGGTGTATCTAAATAAATTTTCGCTAAATTAATTGCAAAATCTTTTCTTTTTAACAATTCTTTAGCAGCATCAAAATCAGCTATAAAAGTATCAAATCCCTGTTTATAATCATCATAAGAAATAACATTTGTACTTAATAAAGGATGATTTATAAATGAAAGAGCTAAGGCCTCAGTCGACATAGAGTCGACTATCGAAGAAGGAATCTGACAAGCTGTCATCATTTTATCCTTTGAATCCAGCTGTTCCCATTCTGGTGTTCCAGGAATTATGGGATATATATACGGTTCATTTACTGCTTTTGACTTATCTGTTTTTGAATTTACGCGCTCATTAATTAATTTAGCAGCTTCATCTAAGCTCATCACATCAGAATCGTTTTCAACCGCAAAAGCTGATATCTCTGACTTTTTTAAAAAAGTGGTACATAAAACTGCTATACAAAGTAAACATAATATTATTTTTCTATTCATTTTTCCTCCATCCCATGACTTTGCAATTATCACAAATATTTAAATATCATAACAAAAAAGTACTTTCTATAATTAATAATACCATATAAAAAATAAATATCAAATAAAGTTCTTTATGATTCTACACATTTTGAAAAAATACGTTATTTTCTATTTTACATATCTTTGAAATCAAAAATTAACAAAAAAAGACTAGCTGCCTAGTCTTCCATTTCAATATTTAAATGTTTATATGCTTCATAGGTCGCAATTCTACCCCTTGGTGTTCTTTTAATTAAACCAATTTGTAATAAATATGGTTCATATACGTCTTCAAGTGTTTGAGGTTCTTCACCAATTGAAGCAGCTAGCGATTCTAAACCGACTGGACCTCCTTTGAAACGATGAATTATTCCTAACAAATATTTATGATCAACATCATCTAAACCTAGCTGATCAACTTTTAAACGATCAAGAGCTTCAATCGTTCTTTCTTTAGTAATCACATTTTCACCATTAAATTGAGCAAAATCTCGTACTCTTCTAAATAACCGGTTTGCAATTCGCGGTGTTCCCCTAGAACGCATTGCTAGAGCGGACTTAGCATCATCATCCATTGGCATTTGATAAACCCGACTAGTTCGATCAATAATCGTTTTTAAATCAGTTTCATCATAATATTCCAATTTAGAGACAATTCCAAAGCGGTCTCTTAATGGAGCTGATAAATCACCTGCTCTAGTTGTTGCTCCTACCAATGTAAAAGGAGGTAAATCAATTCGTACTGATCTTGTTGAAGCTTCCTTACCGATTACAACATCAACACAAAAATCTTCCATAGCTGGATAAAGAATTTCCTCAATCACTTTATTCAAACGATGAATTTCATCAATAAATAAAACATCACCAGGATCAAGAGCTGTTAAAATAGCCACTAGATCCCCTGTTTTTTCAATACTAGGTCCGGTCGTAATTTTAATGTTCGTTCCCATTTCATTTGCAATAATCATCGACATTGTTGTTTTTCCTAAACCTGGCGGTCCATATAATAATACATGGTCAAGGGACTCATTGCGCAGTTTAGCGGCACCTACAAATACTTTTAAATTTTCTTTTAGATTTGTTTGTCCAACATATTCATCAAAAGATGAAGGTCTTAAACTACTTTCTTCATCCTCACATATATTAACATCAAGAATCTCATTTCTTGCCATATGCTCCTCCTTATTTTACCAATAAGCTAAGTGCTCTTTTTACATATCCATTCGTATCTAATTTTTCATTTAATAATACAGCTAAAACTTTATCAATTTCTGCTTTTTTATAACCCAATGCCACTAATACTTCAGCTGCTTCATCTAAATCATTATTATTAATAATTGTTGTCGCCGTATTTTTAAATTTACCTTGTAAATCTAAAATAATCTGTTGCGCTGCTTTTGGTCCAATTCCTGGTATCTTCTTTAAATAAGCAGCATTACCAGTTTCAATCGCACTAATAATACTTGTAACATCACCAGTAGCTAAAATACCAATTGCTGTTTTACAACCGATTCCTTTAACAAGAATTAATTTTAAAAACATTTCTTTTTCTTCACTGGTTTTAAAACCAAATAGAAGCAACCCATCTTCTTTAACATGCTGGTATAAATACACTTTAATTTCTTTACCTTTTGTAAACTCATAAGGATTACTTACATAAATCAAATAACCAATTCCATTATTTTCTACAACAATATGATCTATGTTTATTTCTACAACAGTCCCAATTAAATAACTATACATGGTAGACTCCTTTACATTATTATTATACTACAGATTAATCACTTTTTCGTCTCAAATTTGTATCAAAAGTTTCTCAACAATTATATCACTGAATATAAAAAAAACCAACCAAAATAAAGCTGTCCAATAACAATAAATTTGTCAAGTATTATTCTTTAAATTGATTTTATAATTTTTATCTATAAGCCTTTAACTTCATTACTAAAATATGAGGAATTTAACCCTCATATTTTTCTATCTTACAAACATGCTTTTTACTATTTTTATCGTAAGTAATGCCAATCAGTAATAAGTTATTTAAATATTTTTCTAAACCAAAATAATATTCTTTTTCCTTAATCTGACTAATTGCTGTTTCTACTTCCTGGTTCCATTTTAATTCAATTAACATTGCCGGTTTATCCCCTTTAGGAATAAACACCATATCTGCAAATCCCTTTCCTGCTGGCAATTCTTTTACTATGGTATAAAAATCTCTTGAACGATAGTATGCTAGTGATATCGTATAGCTTAAAGCATTTTCATCATTATATTGTAATAATGATGTTTCTAGATGAGCTCGTTCAATATAATAAGCAACTTTTTCTTCATTTAAATTCCATGTTGCTTTTAATAGATCATCACTGTTTATTAATGCAGTTGTTGTTTTTCCCCACGAAGAGTTTTTAACTGATTGAACAAATGAGTCTACAACCTCTTTATTAGGTATACATACTTCTTTTGTATCTTGATTATAAGCTAAATATCCTAAATGAATAAGCAGTGTTAAAATATCATCTTTTGATTTGAAGGTTGTCATATCATTTTGAAATGACCCTCTATCTATGAATACTTTTTCTTCTGCGATAAGCTTAATAACATCGTCTTTTAAACCATCAAAATTCATATCTATATATCTCTGTAATGCTTCATATGTCTCTGTTGATGTCCAGTAATTTTCATATTTTCTATCCATAATTGCATATACAACTGATCTGTGATTATATATTGATATCATTGGACTCATCTGATATCCATCATACCATTCTTTCATTTTTCTATATTCCATTTTATATTGAATACATAAATTCTTAACTTCCTCTTCTGTAAAACCCATAAATTTTTCTAAAGGTGTTGGATTGACCATTGATATTTCTTTAAACATATTTAAAGCACTATGGCTTCCATATTTTTTTATTGGAAGTATCCCTGTCATATAAACAAGTTCAACATAAGGCTGTTCTTTAAATAACAGTCTTAAATAATCCAGATACT
>JAETPY010000056.1 GCA_021770925.1 Erysipelotrichaceae bacterium
CCTTCAAAGAAATATTTATCATAGTTTAAATCTCTTTTATCACATGGTACCCGATAGAAATTTCCTAAATCTATCGCATTAGCACATTCTTCATCTGTCAGTAATGTTTCATACATTTTTTCACCGTGTCTAATTCCGATTACTTTAATCTCATTATCTACATGAAATAATTCTTTTACCGCTTTAGCTAATACTTCAATTGTACAGGCTGGTGCTTTCTGTACAAATATATCTCCACTTTCTCCATTTTCAAAAGCAAACAATACTAAGTCTACTGCTTCTTCTAATGTCATAACAAATCTTGTCATACTTGGTTCTGTTACTGTTAATTCGTTGCCTTCTTTTATTTGATTAATAAAAAGTGGTACTACACTACCTCTTGATGCTAATACATTTCCATATCTTGTACACATAATACTTGTTTTATCTGGATCTACTGTTCTGCTTTTAGCTACAATTACTTTTTCCATCATGGCTTTACTTGTACCCATCGCATTAACTGGATAAGCCGCTTTATCTGTACTTAAGCATACTACTCTTTTAACCCCGCATTCTATTGAAGCAGTTAGTACATTTTCTGTTCCCAATACATTTGTTTTAACTGCTTCAATAGGAAAGAACTCACAAGATGGTACCTGTTTTAAAGCTGCTGCATGATAAACATAATCGACACCATGCATAGCATTTTTGATAGAATTTATATCCCTGACATCCCCGATATAAAACTTGACTTTATTACTAACTTCAGGATATTTAGCTTGAAACTCATGTCTCATATTATCCTGTTTTAATTCATCTCTAGAAAAGACCCTGATTTCTTTGATATCAGTTTCCAGAAATCTGTTTAATACGGCATTACCAAAGGAACCAGTTCCTCCAGTAATCAGTAATGTTTTATCTTTAAATTGACTCATCCTAGCTCCTCCTTAATCCCTTTTATATAAATCCCTTGTATAGATTTTATCTTCTACATTACTTAATTCATCACTCATTCTATTTGCCACGATTACATCACTTATTGTTTTAAATTCTTCTAAATCCTTTATTACTTTACTATTATAAAAACTATCTTCTTTTAGCATTGGCTCATACACTACTACTTCTATCCCTTTTGCTTTTATTCGTTTCATTATTCCCTGAATTGATGAAGCTCTGAAATTATCACTATCTGTCTTCATTGTTAATCGATATATTCCTACTACCTTTGGTCCTTTATCAATTATCATTTGCGCTATATGATCTTTTCTGGTTCTGTTACTTTCAACTATTGCGCTGATTAGATTTTCTGGCACATCTTTATAATTAGCTTTTAATTGTTTAGTATCTTTTGGTAAACAGTATCCTCCATAGCCAAATGATGGATTATTATAATGACTACCAATTCTTGGATCCAATCCTATTCCTTCAATTATCTGTTTGGTATTTAATCCTTTCATTTCTGCATATGTATCTAATTCATTAAAATATGATACTCTTAAAGCTAGATATGTATTGGCAAACAGTTTAATTGCTTCTGCTTCTGTACTGTCAACAAACAATACTGGGATATCCTCTTTAATGGCACCTTCTTTTAATAATCCAGCAAATTCTTTAGCTCTTTCACTTTGCTCACCAACTATTATTCTAGAAGGATATAGATTATCATATAATGCTCTTCCCTCTCTTAAAAATTCTGGTGAAAATATTAAATTATCAATACCATATTTTTCTCTCATTGATTTAGTAAATCCTACAGGTATTGTTGATTTAATAACCATAATTGCTTCTGGATTTATTTTTAATACAGATTCAATTGTTTCTTCAACACTTGATGTATCAAAATAATTTTTTGTTTCATCATAATTTGTAGGTGTACTTATAACTACATATTTGGCATTTTTAAAAGCAACTTCTTTATCAAGAGTTGCTTTTAAATCTAAGTCTTTAGTTTTTAAATATTCTTCAATTTCTTTATCTTTAATAGGGGATATACAATTATTAATCATATCTACTTTTTCCTTAACAACATCTAAAGCAACGACTTCATGATGCTGTGATAATAATGTCGCGATACTTAATCCAACATATCCTGTTCCTGCTACTGCTATTTTCATTTTTTTCTCCATTTCCCTGCACCATATCGTACAGACACAAATATTTTATGAATCTTAAAACTCTTAAAAGTTAATTACTTTTTATTATAAATAATATCATTAACTTTTTACCGTAGTTTATTTTAATTAATAACAAATTTTATCTTTATGTTTATTCATCCTTCATATAAAATTCTTTATACCATTTAGCAAATTTTCTTAACCCATATCTTAAAGATGTACTTGGTTTAAAACCAAAATCTTTTTCTAATGGTGTTATATCAGCATAGGTAATCGGTACATCACCAGGTTGCATAGCTACTAATTCTTTATGTGCATCAAAATCATAATCGGCTGGTAATATTCCAACATTAATTAATTCTTGTTGCAATATATCAACAAATTCTAATAAATTTTCTGGTTGATTGTTACCAATGTTATATACTTTATAAGGTGGTATAGGTAACCCATCTCCCCCCTTTTTTCTTTCAGGTGGTTTTTCCATAACCCTTACAATTCCTTCAACTATATCATCTATATATGTAAAATCTCTTTTACAGTTACCATAGTTAAAGATTTTAATAGTTTCATTATTCCTTAATTTATCAGTAAAACCAAAATATGCCATGTCTGGTCGTCCTGCTGGACCATATACTGTAAAAAATCTTAAACCTGTTGACGGAATGTTATATAATTTACTATATGCATGTGCCATCAGTTCATTTGATTTTTTTGTTGCAGCATAAAGACTTACTGGATTATCTACTTTATCATTTGTACTATATGGAACTTTTTTATTAGACCCATAAACCGATGAACTAGAGGCATACACTAAATGATTGACCCCCTTTTGATTATTATCATAAGAATGTCTACATGCCTCTAAAATGTTATAAAAACCAATTAAATTACTTTCTATATAAGCATCTGGATTAGTAATTGAATATCTTACCCCTGCCTGTGCTGCTAGATTCACAACAATATCAGGCTTATATTCATCAAAAATCTTATCAATCAGTTTCCTATCAGAAATATCTCCATAATAAAAAGACCATTGATTATTGGCCCTCTTTACTTCTTCATTGATTATACCTAATCTATACTCTTTTATGGATACATCATAATAGTCATTCATATTATCAATACCGATAATATGAATATTTTCATTTTCTTTTAATAACTTTAATACAAGATTTGAGCCTATGAATCCTGCTGCTCCTGTTATAAGAATTTTTGAAACCACATTTTTCCCCTCTTTCTATTCATTATATTTATGTATAACTTTTATTATTATCTAAATACAAAAGTCTAATACTTAGATTTTATTTTTCTCTTAATTTTTTCATATTTTTTTTCTCCAAACAGTTTTCTCAAAACAACTTTTGGTGTGCGTTTAATCCTAGTTCTTAACAATCTATTTTCCATTTCATAAGCCCATGAAATTTTTCTTAAATTATCCATATGTGTTTTAATAGAAAATTTTTCTGGATATCTTCTATAAGCTTTATCAAGTTCTTGATCAAAAATATTACAAATAAATTTCACCAAGCCATCATAAGTATCTTGTGCAAAATTCAACTCATTAAATGCTGGTTGTTTTAACATTTCTAAATATGCATCATCATGTGTATCTAAATAACGCACTACTTCGACGACTTCATCTAAACTATTATAATCTGCACAATTGATAAACGCTTTAGGATTAAATATTGTTGTAATATCAGGAGCACCTAAATAAATTGGAATAGTTTTATTCATAAATGCATTAGTTATTTTTTCCGTGATAAATCCTGGATAACGAATACTATCAAATGCAATTGTAAATTTACATAATTTTTGAAACTCTTGCTTTTCATCTGGCCATCCAATAATTTTTCCATTTGGCATATTATTAAGCCATGGTCCACCAGATTCAACACGTTTATAAGCATTTAACTTATGAAACATTTCCTCTCGTGCTGGTTGTCCTTGACTATTTTTATAAATGAAATCACAAAAATATTTTTTTTGCTTTAAAATATTTTTTGAAATTTCTAGATGTTTTTTAGATGCTTTAATAGCCCATCCGGAAGAATTAAATTGCTGAAAACGATAAAATCGATCTTCAAATCTAATGTTATCGCTTGTTATTGCATAATCAAACACATTAAAATCTGGTGCAAAATTTTCTCCCGTAAATAAAATACGCACACAGTTATAATTACAATAATTAAAGGGTTTGCCTAGTGGAGTTGCAATAATATAATCTGGATTATCGCATACCTCTAAATCATAATATTCATTTAAAATATGATATAGTGTATTATTAACATATCCTCCATTTTCATTATATGTCCCTAAGAATTTTACTTTTATTTTCTTTTTTTTCATATACTTCTCCAATTTATTATGTTTTTAATACGATTTTTTGATGAAAAGGTATATTACTACCATTTTGTATTTTTTTACTTATTAAATTTATGTATAATTCCTTTACAGATTTTTTTCAAAAGAATACCACATTCTTTGAATTCATTAGTATTTTTAAATAGTAAAATAATTAAACCATTTGGTACAAAAATACATAAAAGAACCCTTTCAAATAAATCTATTCCAAAATTATCCACAGAAATAAATTGTACGATTATACTAACTATTAAGCATGAAATAATCATAATACTAAAATATAAAATGAGAGTCAAATAATATTTGATAACACTTTTCTTAAAAACTTCTTTATATAATACCAATGGTTCATACCACATTTGTGTTAATAAGCAGGATAGTAAAGTTCCTAATAATACCCCTAAAATTCCAAATGGTTTAACTAATAAAATTGAAATTATTAAATTTAAAACAGCTTGAATTAATGCTAAATATTTTGTTTGAACAAATAAACCATTAGCTATTCTAAAAGCTCCTACAGGACCTATCATAGAAGAAAAAAAGTATTCCATTACATAAACGCCAACCACATATAAAGGTAACAACCACTTATCGTTTCCAAGCCATAGCTTTATGAACGGATTAAATAAAATAAAAAAACACACTGAACAAAAACTAGTTATCCAAAATGTTCCAAAATTTAATTTTTTAAATATAAAATATTGCTGTTCTTTTGCTTCTGTAGCAGCTAAATTTCCCAAACTTGGATTAATTGAATTATAAAATTGAGCAACTGTACTTGTAACATAACCACGTATAGTCCTATAATTTCCCATAATTCCTACCTGAGATGTACCCAATGAAGATGAAATAATAGTACTATCAGTACCTGTTGTTATAACATTCGCAATTTTATACATCATTAATGCTTTCACATCTTTAAATAATCTATTTCTATCTGCTTTAGATATTTTTTCATTCGAATATAATTTTAATTCTGGGTACTGCTTTGTTGCACAATAATTAATTGTTATATTTTGAAGTAAAGAACAAATAATCTGTATTATTAAATATAATAAAAACTTTTTAAAAATCAATAAAATTACACATTGAATTAACACTGTAATAACTGTAAAAAACATTTGTATATTAGTTACAATATATTGTTTTTGAGCTGCAACTAACAAAGTATTTTTATAAACCAACAAATAAGTTGTAGCCGTATTTAAAATATATAAAATAAATATCAAATGTATACTTTCTGAAATATCTGGTACATCCTTGATGATTAATGTTATGAACGGTAATAGGCAAATACCTAAAAATATAATTATCACCGCAATAAAAAAATACGCTTTTTTAAAAAAATTCATTAATTTTGCAATTTGTTTATAGTCGTTTTCTGCAATTGGTTTATACAATGAATACGCTATTGCAGAACCAATTCCTAATTCAGCTAATGACAATACAGTTAAAATATCTGTAAACAACCCTGATACACCAGCATAAGTTATCCCTAAAACACGAATAAATATTGTCTTTTGTATAAAACCAAATATCATAGAAACAAATCTGGATAGAATTGCAAATGAAGTATTAATTAATGTATTTTTCGTTCTATTATTTTGCATCTACTCACCTCCATAAAAATTTTCTTTACTTTTTAACTATTTTTAGGTAATTGAATCCAATCGCCAAAAATTTTATCCCATTTTTCTGGATTGAATTTTACAAAACCACTATGATGAAAAAACGTTATTTCTCCAAAATATAACTTACCATTACATTCATAAAAATCAATTCTAGCTTGGATTAAATTATTTGATATAATTTCTGCTAATTGTTTCATTTCTTCAAACTTTTCTGGTTTTTTAGGAAGAACATTAGAATTGGGATGTCCATGACGTACATTTAAATGGTTAAATTTGTCATCAAAAAAATCAAATTTAACTTCGCCATCTATATTTTGTCTATCGCTAGCAATAAAAAGAGCTTTAACATTACCATTAAAAGTAAATATTTTATAATCTCTTAATTCATGTGTTTCATTATCTTCCATATATTTTTCAGCAATTATTCTAGGTTTAACATTTTTATAAGGCCATTCTCTTGCATTGTAATAAAAATTTCTACGAAGCTTTTTAGTTATTATTTTTTTTGCATTATCTATATCAAATTCATTTTTATCATGGCAAATAATAACACTAGCACTATCATGAGTACATTTAAGAACAAATTGATTAGGTAATAAAGAAAAATCAATATCATCGAATTTTTCCCATATTCCTAAGCATGGTATTAAATATTGCTCACCAATTAAATCAGCAATATATTTTCTTACCTCATATTTATCAACTAGTTTTGTATATATTGGATTTCGATCATATATTTTTAACCACTGTAATTTTTCGTTATATGTAATAGGATTCGCCCAATTAATATCACGGTTAAAAATTTGCTTAAATCTCTTATTTAAATATATTTTATCTGGCGCATAATAATAGAAAAATCTATTATATACTGCATAAATTAATTGTTTAGGTGTCTTCATTTAATCTTCTCACTTTCTAAAAATTTTGACTAATATTTGTTTTAACACAATTTCTTTTTCTTTTATAACGTATGATATTTTTCTTGATTTTTTATAATACTTCTTTATCTCTTTCTTTCCTTTTAATAAATATCCCTTTTTACACCATTCATACCATTGTTTAGAAATTACTCTATCAAATATTTCTTCATCAAAATATTTTATTAATTGATTATTTTCTTTTAAATAATCAACCCATTTTTCAATTCTATCTGCAGATATATCTATATTTTTTGAACAAAAATCTATATGAATTTTCTCTTCTTCACTTGTTGCATCTATATTGAGTAATTTGAGTTGATCAAGTTTAACACGTCTATCGTTTTCTAATTGATTTTTCCGCCCTGCATTAGAAACTTGCTGATTACTTTTTCTGTATTTTAACAATACTTTAGGTATAACTGCCATCGGTGCATAACGTGTGCATTGTACCCAAATTCCATAATCTTGTGCTTTAATATAGTCTTCATTATATGTGATATGATACTTATCTAACATCGATTTTCTAAACATCGCTGTAGGATGCGTTAATCCGCAATTAAAAAAAAACAACTGCACCTGTTGTTCCTCCCTTGTCTTTGGTATATTCCAAATTTCATCTTTATTTTCATTTCCAAAAGCTCTTCGATATGTACCTGATACAATAATATCTGGATGTTTATCCATAAATTGTACTTGAATTTTAAATCTTTCAGCTAATGATATATCATCCGAATCCATTCGTGCTATATATTTCCCCTTAGCCATTCTTAATAATTTATTCAAAGATTTGGTCAATCCCATATTAACTTCATTTTTAACCCATTTAATTCTTGGATCATTATACTTTTTTTGTATCTCTCCAATACTAGTTTTCGAACAATCATCAACTATTAAAAACTCAAAATCACCAAAAGTTTGATTTAATATACTTTCGATTGATTCTGAAAGCCACTCATTAGGTGTATTATATGTTGACATCAAAACTGAAACTGTAGGTTTTTTTTCCATGCAAACAATCCTTTCTTTTTTTCATCTGAATATTTAAAAAATTTTAAAACAATAATTTATAAAAATTTTAACTATTTGTAATTTTAAATCATATTATCTTCATTTTATTTAAAAACTACAAATGTCATTTAAAAATCACCTATAAATAAATTTACATTTTGCAAACATATTATCATGCATTCATTTTTAATTAATTTATATAAATTTATTCTTTAAAACTTTTACAAATAATCGTGGAAATCTTCTAAAGAAAAAAATCATCAAAGCTTTTGATATTCCAATTTTCAACATTGGTACATCTAATTGTCTACTAAGTTTATTAATTTTTTTTAATACTCTATCTTTTTCTGAAAAATTATTACACCCATATACAATACATGTAGTCCTCATCATTGTTAGAATTGATACCCAGTATGAACGAATTATTAAATGATTATAGATTTCATTAGAAATAATAAGCTCTAATATTTTACTATTACAACATATCATCGAATTTATTTTATCTTCTGTAATTTTTTTTCTCGATAAACTGTTATCTCTTACATTTACATAATACAATGTCTCTGGAATATATTTTATTTTATTGCAATTATTTATTAAATAAGCATTAAAAACAACATCTTCACTGTTCTTCATATTCAAAAAACGTAATTTTCCTATAGCACTTCTTCTTATTAATTTAGCCCAAACAGAATAACGAACTATAGGATATGTTTGATTTAAATAATTCGTCATTGCTTCTACTTTATCGATACAAATTATCTCTTTACCCCAAGATTCAGATAAATTTAATTTTTTATTAATTATCTTCTGTGATTTACATTGTATCATATCACAATCCTCTTCCATATATGACATCATAATTTCAATAGCCTTAACATTAAGATAATCATCACTATCAACAAAACATATGAATTTGCCTGTTGCATTCTCTATTCCATTATTTCTAGCTGAACCAGGCCCAGAATTATCTTGATGTACAACTTTTATTCTATTATCCTTCATTTTATACTCATTACAAATACTTAGTGTATTATCTGTTGATCCATCGTCAACTAATATAATTTCTAAATTTGAATATGTTTGACTTAATATTGATTGTATACTATTGGTCATAAATAACTGCGCATTATATAAAGGTACTATGACACTCACTTTTAAATCATCATTATTTATCATTCTTTATTCTCCTAATATAATACTGCATGATAAAATCAATATTTTTAAATATTTTTCTCTTATAACCTAATTTATATGGCTTTATAAATTCTTTTCTTATCCGTTCATCTTGTGTTAAATGCTCAAACTCGACTCTATATTTTCCACTAGATAAATTTGTATCATAAAGATGTGTTGGATTTTTGCTATGCGTTCCTGAACCATCATTTCCAGTACACATAGTACGACTGATACATGGTATTACAGAATACATATTATTCTTTACCATAGCATATTCAAACCTTATTGCCCAAGAGCTTATTTTATTACATATTTGAGCATCTAACATTAATGATCGATCATTTCCACATTCGTCAAATTTTTTTCTCATTTTTTTATCCCACAAAAATTTTGGATAATCCATTTCATTCCAATCTGTTTTTTTCCATCTATCTATCCAAGTAGCCCATGCATAACTGGAAATTCTTTGCATAATATAAATATCATGTTTATAATCTGCTGGAAATTTCATATTACGAGTAAATCCACTAATAGCCCAAATTTTTTCATCTTCTTTATAATATTCTAATGCCCGATTCATGTAATCTAAAAAATCAATAGAAACAATATTATCATCTTCTAAAATAATTGCTCTACCATATTTATTTATTACATATGAAACACCACTAATTATAGAATCTGCTAATCCCTTATTAGTTTTAGCTTTAAATATAAAAACATTTTTAAATTTTTTATCATTTTTTAGTGTATCAATATAACTTCTTACTTCTTCAACCTTTGCAAATGTTGAATCTTTTGGTCCATCTGAAAAAATAAATACTTCACTATTAATTGCTTCAGGATTTTTTTCTAAAGATTCTATTAATTTTTTTATATGATTTACTCTATTATAAACAAATACAATTATTGGTGCCTGCAAATATAATCCCTCCACTCTATTTTCAAAATTTTTAATTTTATAAAACTTTTTATTAAAAATCATTAAATTTTATTTTTAAAGAATCTATTTATCAAGTAATATATTTATCCTTTTCTAATATTTTTTTTAATGCAATATCTTTTTCTTTACCTTTTAGGTGACCTACATGTAAAGATTCTTTTTTTAATTTTTTTAAATATTCATCAGTAGATTTTATTACTCGAGCTGGTACCCCAACAGCAACACTATTATCTGGTATATCATTAGTCACTACTGCTCCAGCACCTATTACGCAATTATTTCCTATCTTAACTCCAGGTAAAATTATTGTTTTTATACCTATATATACATAATTACCAATCTCAATTTTTTTTGTGATTTCCAAACTTGGTATTTTATGCCTAAAAATCAACGTACCGCCATCATGGTTAACAAATCTTACTTCATCAGTTATAAAAACATTATCGCCTATAGTTATAGCCCATGGTTCAGTTCCAAACATTTTATATGCATTACCAAAAATATGCACATTTTCTCCTAAATTTACACCTATAGTTTTAGCATATTTAACAGGTTTTATCTTTGCCAATATTTTTAAATATATTTTATTAACATTTGAAAATCTATTCATTTACTATTACCTCACTATATATTTTTATAAGTTTAGATCCTAAATCACTTTGTGGATAAATCTTATTTATTGACTTATAAGCATTTTCTCCTAAATAGGACGCAAACTGATCGTCTTCAAATATTCTTATTATTGCATCTGCCAAAACATCCTCTTCTTCATATCTATATAACAATCCATTTTCCCCATTATTAACAAATTCACAGACACTTCCAACTACTGAAGAAATACACGGAACCCCCAAATACATTGCTTCTCTTAATGAAGAAGAATGATTTTCAATACAAGAAGGCATTACAAATACATTACATCTCAACAAATGTTCTTTCATTTCTTCTGGTTTTAATTGGCCACAAAAAGTTATATTATCTACTAAATCTAAATCTAATATAATTTTCTTTAAATAACTATAATAGGGTGACTCAAATAATAATTTAGGACTTTTCGTTGCTATTTTTCCTGGTATATATAAATGTACATTCGGATATTTTTTTTTCACTATAAATACCGCTTTAATTAAATGGAAAACTCCTTTCCCAGGATTACAGCCGTCAATAGTAAAAATAGAATATTTATCTTTTTTATTAATATTATATTTGTTATTTAAAAAAATTCTATTTATTGGCAATGGATAATCATAAATTTTAATATTTGGTATTTTAATTCTATAATAAGAATTTGACCATTCATTATCAGTTATAATACCACTAGATTTTCTAATTAATTTTATCTCCGTTCTCTTTTGTTCTTTTTGTAGATTAAATATTTTAAAAAAATGCAACAATTTAAAAAAAGCAATAGGCCCATTCTTCTTTAAAATTTCTAATTTATTTAAACTTCCAAACGGATATTCTGTTATTCTACCTATAACTCCTTGAATAAAAAATAATACTGGTATTTTTTTTGCAACTTCAATCACGGCATGACCATTAGCATATTCTGTTCCCCATATCATTATAATATCCGGCATAAAATCATAGATAACCTTTTTCCATTTTTTTACTTCTTTATCCTCTATTTTATCAGATTGTTTTCTATTTATATCTCCTAATCCATAATATGTTATATTAGATTCTTTATCTATTATTTTGCAATCATGTGAAGCAATAGAAGCTATTCCGAGATCAATATCCGTATTTTTTAATAACTCGTTAGCAGTTGAATCTATCCAAGTGCCACTTTGAGAATAATTATTTTCAATTATTAAAGCTCCTTTTCCTAAAGGAGCGTATGTAACCCATAAAACTCTCATAGTTTACTCCCTTTATTAAATTTTATTTCATTTTACCAAAATAAAAAAACTATTTATATGATTTAATATACATAGTTTCTTCACCAATACTATTGAACATATACGGAACCAAATAATAAAAAATCCCCATATTCATTGTATAAGTGTTAAACAAAGCGGTTAAGAACAGTAAAACAAAAATTATAATATTCAATTTCTTTCTTTTTCTATTTGCCATTTTACATGGATATATTACTATAATATATAAGTAAGCAAATCCAATAAGCCATCCATATGCTGCGAATGTATCTAGTATTGAACTATGATATCCAACAGCCCTCGTATCATTGATAATATATGATCCAAAAATGGGATATTTAAAAATAGATGTTAAAGAGTACACATATCTTTCTTGTCGAGCAGCAAAACTTCCTACAGAATCTCCTTCAAGTAAAAATCCAAAAATATCATTAACTTTATTTTCATACATAGTTCCAATAGATAACCGTTTTAAGATTAGATATAAAATATTTAATATATCGTTCCAAAATAAAAACAATAAAATAGCAATAAATATTACAATTAATCTACTATATAAATTTTTCATTTTAAAAAATACAACCAAAAAAATACCAACTACAGAAATTAATAATGCTAGTGTATAACCAGCAGAAAACACTCCAATTTCCATAACTATAAAGCTAACTATAAATAATAATTTATTTTCTTTTTTTTCTAACGCATATAATAAAACCATTGGAGAAAATACAGATGTAAAGCAAAAAAAGCCAAATGATCCAACACCATGTTTAGCAGCATTTACTGCAATTGCAAGATTTTCTTCTGTAATATTTCCTCCAGCATTTCTTGTTAATTCGTAAAACTCACTACTTCTAAAAATAGCTGTTATAGAAAAAATAACACCAATAATTAAAGAAAAATAAAAAAAACATTTTAAATCTTCATATCTTCTATCCCTGCAATATGTTCCAGCAATATACCCATTAAATAACAAGATATAAGTAGTAATATCATTATAAAATGCTTGAAAAAAATTCATGTTATCATAAATACATCTAAATAAAAATAACGTAATAGAATATATTACTACACAAAAAAGATAATATTGTAAATATCTGTCAATTTTTTTATCTCTTTTTTTTATAGTATGTGCTTTTATGTTTATTTGAAGAAAAATCCAAATCAATGATGCAAATATAGCAAAAACTCTAAATATAGCATCATATGCTAGTGGTGGCGCTAACATCCAAGCAATCAGATACAAAACTGATAACAACTGAATTTGTCTAAAGCTAACTTTCATTCTGTTTACCTCTTACATTTTTTGTTGTTTCAATAACATTAAAAAAATCTTTTAATACTGGCATATAAGTATTTGCACTAAAAGAATTATTCATAAAAACATTTTTTTTAATCTCAATAATTGATTTCTTTTCTAGTTTAAAAATACTAATAACTTTTTCAATTGCAATGTTAATATTTTCAATATCTAATATAAAACCATCTTTTCCATCACTAATATATTTACTTATATCACTCGTGTTTGAAGTTATTACTGGTGTTCCTAACGTTATGCTTTCAGCTATTTTTGTAGGAAATCCTGCCATTGATGTACGATTTCTATCCCTTAGTAATATTGTAAAATCTGCTGCCATCACTGCATTTTTAACAATTTCATCTGTAACATAACCATAAAATTTAATTCTACCAGCATTAATTAATTCACTTACAATTTCTTTATGTTTAGGAAAAACTATACAATATCCAACCTCACTTAATCCAAAAATATTAAAATTAAATAATATGCCTCTCTTATATACTGCATATAATAGATCAATAACTAAATCCAAACGATCTTTAGCACCTTTTATTTTTCTTAATGGTTTGCCTAATCGGCAAGGGATTCCGCCATATACTATAACAGGTAATTCATTAACATTATTATTAAAAACAGACTCATATGGTGAGATTGGTGGAACAACTATTGTCCTTATTCCTTTTGAATAGTAGTAATCAGAAAGAAAAGTTGATATTGCAATAACACCATCCGCTTTTTTATTCACCCTACATAATTCATATGTAATGTCTAATTGCTTAATTATATCAAATAATTTATTACCTGTATGAATTTGTAGCCAATCCATACTATCTGCAATTATAGGAATATTTTTTTTCTTTACTAGATTAACTAATTTATCTGCAAATAAAGCACATTTTGTTCCACAAAAAATAACTGCAGATATTTCATTATTTTTACTCCACTGCTCTAATTTATTCTCAATAAGTTTCAAATCAACTTTAAATTGATAATGTTCTATTGAAGAAATTGGCTTATGTATATTACAATATCTAAATTGCTCATATTCATAATCTTCACTTATTTCACCTAAATTTACATCTTTACTTTCTCCTATATATGAAACATTATATCCACTTTTAAATAATGCTCTTCCCACACCTAAAACTCTTTTAGCTACTGCATCACCTAAAGGAAAAGAAAAACTTCCAATATATACGATTAATTTTGTCATCACGTAATACCCCTATTCTTTCTTCTCTTATAATCCATTAAATACAATATTAAAAAATTTACTATTGTAAACTTTAATCTATTATTTATAAAAAAAATTTTAAATGCTAACGGCATTTTTTTTATTTCTTTATAATCAAATTTTCTATTAAAACTATCTGAATTTATAATCTTTTTAACCTCAGTATATTTTTTCTTAAATGTTAAATTCCCACTCATTATATTTAAACCAAGCGGAATAATAGAATATGCAATTCTATTATTAAATGCTTTTTCAAATGATGGATTTTGTATTTTTGTTACATAGCTATTTATTTGTTCAAATAAATATTTCCATTTTTTTGATAAATCTTCTCTATATAAAGTTGTGATAGAGGAATCATTATATCTATTATAATGATAGTAAGAATTCGATGTATAAACAGCTGATGATATATGTCTAAAATATTCAATATTAAATAATCCATCTTCAAATGTTCCAATTTTTCTAATATCTTTAAAAATTATATTATATTTATCAATAATACTTTTTTTATAAATTTTTAAATAAACAACTGAAAGATAATCTAATTTCTGTATATCTCTACATTCATCATCTATCAATCCAACAATTTGACGATGTAAATTCATACATTCATTTTTATCAAAAACTTTAAAATCATACGACAATATGCCTCTATATTCACTATGGCATTGATATTCCATATTCATACAAAATAGCGCAACATCTGAATTATTACTTACAATTAAATTAAAAGCATTTTCACACGTATTATGATCATACCAATCATCAGCATCCAAAAACATAATATACTTACCTGTAGCCAAAGACAGCCCATAATTTCTAGCTATTGATACACCTTCGTTTTTTTTACTTATTATTTTAAAACGACTATCTGTATTTGCATATTCATTTAAAATTTCTATACTTTTATCAACACTTCCATCATTTATACAAATAAATTCAATATTTTTCTTTGTTTGATTTTTCAAAGAATCCAATGCCTTTCTTAAATACTTTTCAGCATTATAGATTGGCACTATTATGCTAATATCTATAATATCATCATTAACCATCATCTATTCTTTTCCTATCCCTTTTACATTCATTATACTTTCCATTTTTTTTATAATAACATTTATGTCATATTGTTTAATAAAGTTTAAATTCCTATTTCTCATTATTTGTAAATCACTATTTAAACATAACTCAATCTTATCTTTAAAATTATCATGCTTTAAATTCACCAAATATCCACCATCATTGTTTCCAATTAAATCGTTATTTCCTCTTATATCAGAACAAATAACAGGTAAACCACATGCCATAGCCTCCATTAATGATAAAGGTAACCCTTCCCTTTTAGATGGAAAAATAAAAAGATCCGACATATTTAATAATGGCAAAACATCTTCTCTATATCCTAATAAAAAAACATTTTTTTCAAGTTTATATTTTTTTATCAATATTTTAAGTTCATCTTCTTTTTTTCCTCTACCAACTATAAAATACTTAATATTAGTTTTTTTCAAGTCATTTAAAGCTTCAATTACTACTTTATGATTTTTATTTTTATTTAATTCTCCTACTGAAATTAATACCATGTCCCCATCTAAAATATTAAATTTTTTTCTATACTTATTTCTTACAGTTTTAGAAGGATAAAATTTAGACAAATCAATTCCTACACCAGGTACATATTCTACTTTTTTTGATTTAAAATTTTTTTTAGCTAAATTAAAATCTTCTTTATTTATAGTTATTAAGATATCCGTATATCTAGACAAAAACAATTCAATCGGATAATAAAATAACCAATTTTTTATCGGAGCACCCCTAAAAAAATGAAATCCGTGTGCTGTATAAATTATTGTAGTATCTATCTTATTCTTTATTTTTTTATAGACTAACCTAGTCACTAGTCCTCCAACAGGTGTATGACAATGCACGATATCAAAATTTTCTTTTAGCATAAGCTCTTTTAATTGCTTACAAGCAATTAAATTTTTTCTATTAAAAGGATTGCGTTCAAAGGGAACATTATAGTAGTGATCGCAATATGGTATAATGCATTTATTAGAATCTTCAAAATCATTTTTTGCTACAACAAATGTTTCAAAACCTTTTTGTTTTAATGACTTCAAGAATGGTAAATGGAAAACTTTTATGTGTCCTTTTACTACAGTTGCTACATATAATACTTTTTTCATCATTTCTTCTCACTTATTTTTATCGTTTCTTCAAAATCATTATATAAATTTTTATAATTTATATTAAAATCATATATTAAATCTCCAAAAATCTTTTTTATTACTTTTATTGGCATGATATTTAGAAAAACCTTACTAATAGGAATTAATAACAATTTTTTATTATTATATTTAGCAATCATTTTTGCTAAAACAGAAGTATTCACATATTCCGTATTTTGCGGAAAATAAATGCCTTTTTTTTCATTATCAACTAATTCTTTAATAAAATGACTTAAATTATCTATATATACCATCGATCTAACATTATTAATACTTGGAAAAATAGGTACCTTCAATACAAATGATCTAAGTAATTGATAATTTCCTTTACAATTTTTACCATAAACCATTGGCGGACGAACTATACACACTCTAAATTCATCATCTGAAATTTTTTGTAACAAAGATTCTGCTTCCAATTTAGATTTACCATATGCATTTACTGGATTAGGAGTAGTTTCAAAATTTATTGTTCCTGTTGTTTTACCATATATACTCATTGAACTTAAAAAAATAAATTGTTTCACATTTGACGCTTTAGCTTTTTTTGCTACTGTTATTGTTAAATCCCGATTAACTTTATAGTACATATATGCATTTTCATTTGTCTCTTTTTGATGAGTAATTCCAGCTACATGAAAAATAGAATCGTATTTAGTAAAATCATAATTTTTCCAGTTTAAATCAGTCATATCTAATGTATCAATATTATAATCTTCTGGATAGTTTTCTTTAATATATTTTTCAAACGAAATTCCAATATAACTATTTGCTCCTGTTATTAATATTTTTTTCATTATTTCTTTTCTCCATTCATTGTCCCTGTCCCACCTTCAACGACACCATCTGATTTCAGTACTGATATGATTGTTCCAAAAAAACACTTTACATCAAATAAAAAAGAGATATGTTTAACATACTCTCCGTCTAATTTTGCTTTTTCTGATATTTCTAATTCATCTCTACCATTAATTTGTGCCCATCCTGTAAGCCCTGGTCTTACATCATTAGCACAATATTTATCTCTTTCTTCAATTAAATCATACTGATTCCATAGAGCTGGTCTTGGTCCAATAATTGACATTTCCCCTTTTAAAATATTAATAATCTGTGGTAATTCATCAAGTGAAGTTTTTCTAAAAAACTTACCAGCTTTAGTAATAAATTGGTCTGGATTAGATAACATATGTGTTGGCATATCTTTTGGTGTATCTATATACATGGTTCTAAATTTATATATATTAAAATATGTTTTATTAATTCCAATTCTTTTTTGTTTAAATAAAATAGGACCTTTACTATCCAATTTGATCCAAATACATAAAACAATAAAAATAGGACTCAATATAATAAGCCCACACAAGGATAAAACAAAATCAATTGTTCTTTTTATTAACCTTTTATACATCAAATACCCACCTCAAAACTATATTTACTAGATGGTTAACCTATATATCCATCTTCAATATTACTTTTCATTTCTATTTCAATATTAAAATAATAATACAACTATTGTCACCATTTCTGATATCAATCCAATTAGTATACTGAACTTAAATATGTCATTTAATTCAACTTCTACATAGTCAAAAATAATTATATTTATTACTTTAATAATTTTGTTATTTTATAAATAGTAATTTAATAGTTTCCTATTTTTTAATTTCTACTTTTAATTTTATTTCCGGTACTTTTCTTTTAAACGGCTTTTTATATGCATATGTTGGTACCAGTTCCTGGATGAATGGTCTTATATCTTCCACTTCTTCATACACTTCTTCTTTTAATTCAATCAGTCTTTCAAAAAAGCTTTCTTCATCCATCTCAATTGGCTTCCCTATATGAATAAGATTGTTTGGTGTCTCCTGCAGTCCCTCTTCTTTCATTAACAGTCCGGCTCATGTCCTGACAGTTTGATTAGATTCTTTGCCATATCCGCTATCTTTACCGGTTTCCCCATATCTAAAATAAATATTTCGCCACCTTTGGCATAGGCACCAGCCTGTAATACCAGTGACACTGCTTCCGGTATCGTCATAAAATATCTGATGATATCTGGATGCGTTACTGTTACTGGTCCCCCTGCCTGGATCTGTTTTTTAAATAACGGTATTACTGATCCGTTTGATCCCAGTACATTTCCAAATCTTACTGCTACAAACTCTGTCTTTGATCTCTTGTTGAATGACTGCACGATCATTTCACAGATTCTCTTTGTTGCTCCCATTACATTCGTTGGATTTACTGCCTTGTCTGTCGATATTAGAATAAAACGTTTAGTCCCATATCTATCGGCTACTCTGGCTGTATTAAGGGTTCCAAATACATTGTTTTTTACTGCTTCATTTGGTGAATCCTCCATCAGCGGTACATGTTTATGGGCTGCTGCATGATATACGATTTCTGGATGAAATCTTTCAAACAGACTTTCCATTCTTTTCGTATTTCTCACTGATGCAATCATTACTTCTAAATCTAAATCTGGATAGTTCTTTTTTAATTCCAGTTGAATATCATAGGCATTGTTTTCATAAATATCTACGATGATCAGCTGTTTTGGCTTATTGGCTGCAATCTGCCGGCATAGCTCGCTTCCAATCGATCCGCCACCACCTGTTACCATGATGACCTTATCGGTCACATATCCCATGATGTCTTCTAAGTTGACCTCAATTGGATCACGTCCCAGCAGATCCTGAACCTCTACTTCCTTAAAATCACTAATATGGATATCCCCATTTAACAGCTGATATATCCCTGGCAGTCTTTTGATCCTGCATTTAGTTTCCTTGCAGATATTCAAGATTTCTGCTAGTTCCTTTTTATCAGCTGAAGGAATAGCTACCAGAATCTCTTCAATTTCAAACTTTTCAGCAGCTTCTATGATCTTATCTCTACCGCCATAGATAATTGTACCATGAACATTTCGACCCTGTTTAGAACGGTCATCATCGATAAAACACATGACTTGTTTATAAACTTCCTGTGCACTGATTATTTCCCGGTACACTTTTTCACCAGCTAGACCGGCACCGACAATCATAACTTTTTCTAAGCCTTTTCTTTCTTTAACATAGATCTTGCTTCTTTTTAATCTAAGCAGGCGGTAAGTAAAGCGGTTGCCGCCTAGAAACATAGTTAGAAGCAGGAAATAAATAAAATAACAGCTTCGAGGCATATTTTTACCTGTCAGTTCAAGAAGACAGACATTAATGATACTGTCAGCTAAAGTAGCCAAAACAATATTTTTAAGTTCAATAATTGAAGCAAACTGCCATAAACTGTGATACAGCTTAAGATAAAAAAAGACCACTAAACCGCATGCCACCATTGGTAAAAGCATTACTGTTAAATTTTCTAAATACTGATCAGGTACTGGTCCGTTAAACCTAAGCAGCAAAGCACCGTATCCTGACAAAGCGATACATAAAGAATCTAATAAAATTAAAATAATTCTTCTAAAATTTA
>JAETPY010000057.1 GCA_021770925.1 Erysipelotrichaceae bacterium
AAAGTTTCACTTTTTTTTACTCCTGTACTTTCATATTTTACTAAAATATTAGTTTCACCACTAATAACAAAACAGCTGTTATAATATTTTTTTAACAGACTAAAAACACTTTTACAATTAAATTATATATCATAATAATATTATTTTTTATAATTTTAATACATCAATAATTTTCAAACTTATTTCATTAAATAAAAAATATCGAGAACTAAATTGTGCTTCTCTCGATATTTTTCATAACCGATCCGTTTTTAATACCATATATATTTTTGTTAAATTAGTCAAAAACAGCATCATAAGAATTGACCATTAGATTGTTATTGTTCCATACAAAAACAATCTCTCTTTATAAACCAGCAAGCTTAAGATATATACTCTACAATATATAAATACTACTCTATTTTAAAATGATTAGCCAGCAATACAATAAAACTAGTTTCTTATATCATCAATCACTGTTTTTATTGTATCATTAAAATCATTCAAATTAACTTTATACCATTTTACAGGTAATTGATTATTAAACCAGGTATATTGTCTTTTTGCATAGTTACGAGAATTCTTTTTAATTAATTCTAAAGTTTCTTCCAAACTCTGATGTCCTTGATAATATGCAAACCATTCTTTATAACCAATTGCTTTCATACTTTGAAGTGCAGGAGAATAATTTTTTTTCATTAATTCATCGATTTCTTGAAGTAAACCTTGTTCCATCATCAAATCTACTCGTTGATTAATTCGATCGTATAATATATCACGATCTAAAGTGAGGCCAATAAATTTGGCATCATAAATCAATTCATGATTCTGTTTAGATAAAGTTTCACTTTTTTTTACTCCTGTACTTTCATATATTGCAATTGCACGAAGCACTCTTTGACGATTATTGGGATGAAGCTCTTTAGCACTAAGTTTATCAATTCTAAGCAATAAATCATATAATTGTTCATTAGTATAATGCTGATATTTATCTATATATTCCTGGTGATCCATTTGACTTTCACCAAATTCATAATCATAAAGTGCTGCCTTTATATATAGCCCTGTTCCTCCAACAATAATTGGTAATTTACCACAACTGCTAATTTCTTTAATTTTTTTTCTAACTTCATCTTGAAAATCCTTAACACTATAATTTTCTGTAGGCTCTTTAATATCAATCAGATGATGTCGAATACCTTCCATTTCATCAGCTGTTACTTTTGCTGTTCCAATATTCATCGTTTTATAGATTTGCATTGAATCACCACTAATTACTTCGCCATTAAAACGCTTAGCAAGAGCTATTCCCATTTTTGTTTTACCGACCCCTGTTGGTCCAACTACAATAAGAACTTTTTCCATTATCCCACCCGCTTAAATAATTTTTCAATTTCATATTTAGAGTAATAAACAATCGTAGGTCTTCCATGAGGACAAACATAAGGATTATCACAACGCATTAGATTATCAATTATATTTTGCATTCCATCATTTGATAAATGCGTATTAGCTTTTAATGATGCTTTACAACTTAATGTGGCAATCGCATGATCTTGTAATTTAACCACATCAACTTTGTTATCATTTAATAACTGCGTAACCATATCTTCAATAAACACATGTTCATCAATATTTTGCATCCATAATGGCAACTGTTTAATCACATAGCTGCCACTACCAAAAACTTCTAAATTAATTCCTAACTGAGCCAGCATTTCTTTTCTTTCTTCAATAATTAAAAATTCACTTAAAGGATATTCTAAAGTAATCGGCACTAACAAATCACGCATTGATAAATCAAGGTTTTGATATTTTTCTAAATAATATTCATAATTGATTCGTTCTTGGCCTGCATGCTGATCAACAATATACATCCCCGTTTCATCTTCACAAATAATATAGGTTCCATGAATCTGACCTTTTACAAATAACTTTTTTTTCATCAGTTTCACTCTCGGTTCTACTTGAGTTTCTATTATTTGCTTGTCAGGAATAATATAGTCTTCACTAGTTTCGGTTACTATTTTCAAATCATCTTTTTTTATATTATCAAAAGCTGGTTCTTGATAAACAGTATTTTTTAAATTTTCGATTTTAGGTTTTTCAATACTTTTAAGTGGTTCACTTTCATAACTTAGTTCAAGCTCAGCCTGTTCTAAATTTGGGACAAATTTTGGTTTATTTGATATTGGTGCTTCATATGTCAAATTAATTTTTGCTAATGTATCACTAATTCCTTGGTACACTAACTCTTTAAGTTTCATTTCCTTAGAAAAACGGACCTCTAATTTGGATGGATGGACGTTAACATCGACTAAAAACGGGTCAATTTCAATATTAACAACAGCAATTGGAAAACGTTTATCCGCTAGATAACGACGATATGCATTATTAACACTGTCCACTGTAATTTTATTTTTAACGATCCGTGAATTAACCATAGTCACAATATGATTTTTACTAGCACGATTAACATCAATTTTTGAAATATATCCTGTAACATGAAACTCATCATCTTCAAAATCTATTGAAATCATATTCTTAGCTACATTCAATCCATATACATTAGAAATAACTTCCAATAAATTGCCATTTCCATTAGTTTTATAAATCATTCTACCATTATGAACTAAAGAAAAGGCAATCTGAGGATGTGAAAGCGACAAACATTCTAAATATGTCTGAATATTTGCAAACTCTGCATTAACTGATTTAACATACTTTAATCGAGCTGGAACATTTTGAAATAACTTTTTTACTTTAATATTTGTTCCTTTTTTACAATCACTGTCTTCAGATTTAATAAATTTACCATACTGATAATTCACTATTGTTCCTTTATTACCCGTACTGGTTTTTAAATCAAAATTACTAATTGACGCAATTGATGGAATTGCTTCACCACGAAATCCCAAAGTTTGAATACAAAATAAATCCTGGTCATCTTTAATCTTACTTGTAGCATGACGGCTAAAACACAATAAAGCATCCTCTTTGACCATCCCATCACCATTATCAATGACCTGAATCAAATTTAAACCGCCTTCTTCAATAATAACATCTATTTTACTACTGTTAGCATCAATACTATTTTCAACTAATTCCTTTACAACATTTGCTGGCCGTTCAATTACTTCACCAGCTGCAATCTTATTGGCTAAAACATCATCAAGTTGCCTTATCTTTTGCAAATATATCACCTGCTTTCATTTAATTTCTTTAATTCTATTAATGTTGATAGGGCATCTAAAGGTGATAAAGTCATTGGATCAATACCATCAAGATACTTTTCTACAACACTAGGTGTGGCCACTGATATTTCGTTTAAACTCTCGTCACTTAAATGATGTTCAATATTATTTTCTTCTAAAGCTTCTAATAAAACATTAGCTCGATTTAAGATAACGTCAGGCAATTTAGCAAGCTTTGCAACATTAACTCCATATGACTTATTAGAACGTCCTGGTTTTATTTGATATAAAAATACTAAATCATCATTTTCAATTGATGCACTAGCATGAACATTTTTAATTCCTAATTTTTTTTCTTCTAAAAAAGTTAATTCATGATAGTGAGTCGAAAATAATGTAATACATTTAATTGAACTAGCAATATATTCAATCATTGCCTGAGCAATAGCCATCCCATCAAAAGTTGCTGTACCACGTCCAATTTCATCAAAAATAATTAATGAATTTTCAGTTGCATAACGCAAAGCATTATTAGCTTCCAGCATTTCTACCATAAATGTTGATTGACCCGAAATCAAATCATCACTAGCACCAATTCGTGTGAAAATTTGATCAAAAACAGGAATATTTGCTTCACTGCATGGTACAAAACAGCCAATCTGCCCCATTAGTGCAATCAAAGCAATTTGACGCATATAAGTTGATTTTCCACCCATATTTGGTCCCGTAATTAATAAAACAGGATGATCTTTATCTATTTCTACATCATTAGATACATAAGTTCCTTGTGCCATTACCCTCTCAATTACTCCATGGCGGCCATCAACAACTTTAAAAATCTTTTCCTGATTGAACACCGGCCGCACATAACTGTTTTCACTAGATATTACTGCTAACGATTGATAAACATCAACTTTAGCAATTGTTTTAGCTACATCTTGAAGCGTATGAACATCATTTTTTATATAATCTCTAATTTGAGTAAATAAAACATACTCAAGTTTAACCATCTTATCCTGAGCGTTTAATAATTTTGATTCCATTTCTTTTAATTCTGGAGTTACAAATCGCTCTGCATTAGCTAAACTTTGCTTACGAGTATAATTAAACTCATCTTTTACCAATGATAAATTACTTTTAGTTACTTCAATATAATATCCAAAAACACGGTTATAACCGATTTTTAATCCTTTAATTCCTGTTTTATCACGTTCCTTTTGTTCAAAATTTGCTAACCATTGTTTACCGTGATCACGAATATAGCGCAATTCATCTAATTCTTCATTGAATCCATCTTTAATAAGCCCTCCTTCTTTTACCGTTAAAGGAGGATTATCAACAATTGCTTTATCAATAAGTTCTGTAATATGATTTAAATCAACCAGTTTATTAGCTAGTTCATCAATCAACGGTTCATCTAAAGATACTAACTGGGCTTTTAATTCCGGTAAAACCTTTAAAGAACTACTGATCCATTTTAAATCTCGGGCGTTTATATTACCAAAGGCGATTCGTGAAGATAATCTTTCAAGATCATAAATATCTTTTAAAATCTCTTTGACACTTTCTCTTTGGATAAAATATTGGGTAAAGATCTCTACTATATCCAAACGTTGTTCAATTTGTGTTTGATTAATCAATGGCCGTTCGATCCATTGTTTTAATAATCTTGAACCCATAGCTGTTTTTGTTTGGTCCAGCAGCCAGTATAAACTACCGTATTTATCATTATTTTTAGTATTTGCTGTTAATTCTAAAGCCTTTTTAGTATACATATCCATTGTTAAATAATCATCATTGTTGATTTCTTCAATTATTTGAAGATGTTCTAATTCTCTTTTTTGTGTATCTAATAAATAATTTAATAATAATGATGCTGTTTTAATTTGCTTTAAATCTTTAATTTTACTAAAAATCTTATCATACTTATCATTATATTTATCATTATCAAACGGGGATAATAAAATATCATCAAATTTATAAGCTTGATTTGGTAAACAAACAATTTCTTTAACTGCCATTGTCTGTAACTGATTTAATAAAAGTTTTTCCTTTTTATCAATATTAACCACACTAAATTCACCAGTGGAAATATCACAAAAAGCTAATGTATAATTAAAATCAAATTCTTCTAGCGATGCAATATAGTTATTTCTATTATTTGTCAATGATTCATCAAATATTGTACCTGGGGTAATAATTTGGACTACACCACGTTCTACAATTCCCTTTTTACCAGGTTCACTCAACTGTTCAACGATTGCTACACGATGACCATTATCAACTAATTTTTGAATATAACCACTAGCTGAATGAAATGGTACCCCACACATTGGAACCCTTTCAACTGCTCCGGCATTTTTGCCAGTCAGTGCTATTTCTAATTCTTTAGATACCATAATAGCATCATCAAAAAACATTTCATAAAAATCGCCTAATCTAAACATTACAATTGAATCTTGATTCTCCTCTTTAATTGACAGATACTGCATCATCATTGGACTATATTTAGGTTTCATATATTAACTCCACTTCTAAAAAATTACTATCCCATTATAACACAACTCTTTACAAAAGAAAAAAGGCTTACGCCTTCATTTGATAAAATTTTCATCAACAGTAATATTATCTATTTCATCCCATGATTCTTTTTCATTCTTTGTTTCAACTTTCATTGTGGTTTTACCAACCACACTTAAAGAAATTTCTTTTTCAATCTCTATCAGTACACATTCATCAGTTTTATTAACACTGATACATTTAGGTTCCCGATTACATGAAACCATTAATTCATCATCTTCATTAAAATTTCGACTCTCTTTTTTAACTAGATCAAGTTCATTCATGTAACTGACCGTCTGTTTTAAAACATTGCTGTCATCATTAAAACTGTACCATAAATGAACATCAAAAGTACCTAAAACAAGAGGCTGTCCATTTTTAAAAGCTGCATTATAACGATGATTTGCAATCCAGCATCCAAGAATTTTGTCATAATTCTCAATTACAAATGGATATTTATTAAGGGTTCTTTTTTTCCCTTTAGCAATAACTGCTTGAGTAATAATTTCACGAATATTATTTGCCATGTTCTCACCTATTTTAATATATGCAAAGATTTGAAAAAATGTACAAAAAAACTAAATAACAATAAAAGAAGATACTATTTTAGCATCTTCTAGTTTAATTAATTTTTGTGACCATTTCCCGAAGCTGAATCTTTTAAGACTACATCGTGTGCTCCACCTTCAACAATACTAGTTGAAGACACAAGTGTAATTTTAGCTTTCTCTTGTAATTCAGGAATAGTTAAAGCCCCACAATTGCACATCGTTGATTTAATCTTACTTAAAGTTAAACCAACATTATCCTTTAAGCTTCCAGCGTATGGTACATATGAATCAACACCTTCTTCAAATGAAAGTTTTGAATCACCACCCATATCATAACGTTGCCAGTTACGAGCACGAGCAGAACCTTCACCCCAGTATTCTTTCATATATTGTCCATTAATGCTTACTTTATTAGTAGGAGATTCATCAAATCTTGAAAAATATCTACCTAACATAATAAAATCAGAACCCATTGCTAGGGCTAAAGTCATATGATAATCATGAACAATACCACCATCCGAACAGATTGGAATATAAACTCCTGTTTCTTTAAAATATTCATCACGAGCTTTCGCTACCTCAATCGTTGCAGTTGCTTGTCCACGACCAATTCCTTTTTGTTCACGAGTAATACAAATAGATCCTCCACCAATACCAACTTTAACAAAGTCAGCACCAGCTTCTGCTAAAAATCTAAAACCTTCTGCATCAACAACATTTCCAGCTCCTACTTTTACACTATCACCATAATGTTCTCTAATCCAGTCAATTGTAATTTTTTGCCATTCTGTAAATCCTTCAGACGAATCAATACATAATACGTCTACCCCAGCTTCTATTAAAGCTGGTACACGCTCTGCAAAATCACGAGTATTAATCCCTGCACCAACTACATAACGTTTAGAAGCATCCAATAATTCATTTGGGTTTGATTTTCTTGTTTCATAATCTTTTCTAAAAACAAAATATGCTAGTTTTTGATCATCATCAATAATTGGTAAAGCATTAAGTTTATTATCCCAAATAAGATCATTTGCTTCTTTTAAAGTAATTCCAATATGACCGCAGATTAATTTATCAAATGGTGTCATAAATTCAGTAACTTTTGTATTTAAACCAGTTCTTGATACCCGATAATCTCTACCAGTTACAATTCCTAATAATTTGCCATTAGCACTCCCATCTTCTGTTACTGCCATAGTTGAATGTCCAGTTTTTTCTTTTAAAGCAATAACATCAGCCAATGTATCACAAACACTTAGATTAGAATCACTAGGTACAAAACCAGCCTTATAAGTTTTAGCCCGCTTAACCATCGCTGCCTGATCTTCGATTGTCTGTGATCCATAAATAAATGATACACCGCCCTCTCTTGCAAGAGCTACTGCCATTCGATCATCAGATACTGCCTGCATTACTGCTGATACTAAGGGAATATTTAATGATAATGCAGGTTCTTCACCTCTTTTAAATTTTACTAAAGGGGTTTTTAAACTAACATTTTTGGTTTGACACTCAGTTGATGAATATCCAGGTACTAAAAGATATTCGTTAAATGTATGTGATGGTTCATCAAAAAAATATGCCATTTTATATCTCCTTTTCTTCATAGATGTTTAATATTTCAATAAATTATAATTAGGATTGACAACTAAGTCAACCCTTATTTTAATAATTGTCCGTTTATGTAGCTATTTATCGATTGTAAAATCTCATTTACTTCTTCTTTTAAATAAAGATAATTAACAATTAACGGATGATTTTCAAACTCATTCCTTATTTTTTGGTATTCTGTAATTGTTTTAACAACCGTTTCATCCTGATTAGCTTTTTGATTAACAATCTTTTTTTGATAAGCTTTCATTTTAACTTCTAACTTTTTGATTTTATCATCTTGATTAATTAACTGTTCATATTTTTGATATTCTTTAATCACTTCAAGATTTAATAAATAATCATTTAACTCTCTTGCATAATCTAAACTACGATTCAACCGCTTCACCCTTTAACGCCCATGTCTTAGCTTCGGTAATCTTTACTTTAATAATTTTTCCAATATCTTTTGGATTACCTTTAAAATTAACTAACTTCTGATGCCTTGTATATCCAGTTAACATCATATCATCTTTCTTCGAAGTACCTTCAACTAATACCTCAACAACTTCATTTAAAAAACGTTGATTTTGTTTATATGCTTTTTCATTAACAATCTCATTTAATTTATATAAACGCTGATCTTTTTCTTCACTTGATACATTATCAACCATTTTAGCTGCTGGAGTACCTGCACGAGGAGAATAGACAAAAGTATAAGCTAAATCATACTCACATTCTTGATATAGTGATAAAGTATCTAAATATTGTTCATGAGTTTCATTTGGAAATCCTACAATAATATCTGTTGTAATTGTACAATCTGGGATATATTCTTTAATTTTATGAAATAATTCTAAATACTGTTCACGACTATAACGCCGTCCCATCAACTTTAACACCTCATTATTACCAGACTGTACTGGTAAATGAATTGCAGGCATGATGTTATCATATTTAGCTATAATTTTAATCATATCTTCACTAAAATCCCAAGGATGACTTGTAGTAAAACGAATTCTAGGAATTCCAGTTTTAGCAACATCTTCAAGTAAATTTGAAAAATTATAATCTTCACCTAGATCCTTACCATAACTATTAACATTTTGTCCCAAAAGAGTTATTTCCTGATAACCCTCATTAACTAATTCTTCAACCTCTTTAATAATATCCTTTGATAATCGAGAACGTTCTTTACCTCGAGTATAAGGAACAATACAGTATGTACAAAATTTATTACATCCATACATAATATTTACCCATGCTTTATATTTGTTATCTCGACGAACTGGAGCATTTTCAATTACATCGCCTTCTTTAGACCATACCTCAACAACCATTTCTTTACTATATAAAGCTTCCTTTAATAACTCTGGTAAACGATGGATGTTATGAGTACCAAAAATCAAATCTACATGAGGATGTTTTTCTAAGATTCGTTTAATAACCACTTCTTCCTGAGCCATACAGCCACACATTGCGAAAATTAAATCTGGATTAGTTTTTTTCAAATTTTTTACATACCCAATTTTACCAAATACCTTTTCTTCTGCATTTTCACGAATTGCACAAGTATTTAAAATAATCACATCTGCCTGTTTAATTTCATCTGTTGGCTGATATGACATACTTTCTAAAATACCTGATAACGTTTCACTATCACGTTCATTAGCTTGACAGCCATAGGTTTGAATATAATATTTTTTGCCTACACCTGCTTTGACCATATCTGCTGGAACATGATATGCATCATCATAGCGGCCTATCTGATCTCGACCTCTTCTTTTTGCCTCATTTAATGAAGGCCCTTTAAAATAATTACTATAATCTTTCATTTCTTCACCACTTTTCTAACATATTATATACATAAATTTAAAACATTTCCACAAAAAAATAAGGACTTCCTGTCCTTATTGCCCAAAGAATTCATTTATCTAAATAAAAAAACATAAAACAGTTCCTTTTTAAATTTTTTCAAATAGACTTATTCATTTTTTTAAAACTAATTTTTTAGTTAAAATCATCTTAATTCCAATAATAATCTAAGCGCTGTAATTTCCTTATCATCAACTGTTAAATCATGAAAAGAAGGTATACAAATAATTTCATTACCAGTAGGAATAATATATCCTCTAGCAATAGCTATAGCCTTTATCGCTTGATTCAAAGCTGCCGCTCCAATAACCTGAATCTGTAATTTAGACTCATTTCTAATCATACTTGCAATAGCCCCAGCAACATTATTAGGACTAGACGATGATGATACTTTGATTGTTTCCATATTTTTGCCTCCTAATTAACTATATGAAAACATCAAGAAATTATACCTAAATATATGGATGATCTTGATTAATTAAAACTCTTTCAATTTTTACTGGTATATCATCCACAAAAGTTAAAATCACACCAGATAACTGTCCACTACTTTTTGCTACTACAAAAGGTGCTCCAACCCCCCTTAATCGAGTTACAATCGCATCTAAGTCACAACCTATAGCACTCATATATGGTCCTGTCATCCCTACATCACTAATAAACGCCAGCTTACCATCAATTATTTTTTCATCTGCTGTTTGAACATGAGTGTGTGTGCCTAAAACCGCTCCATTAACCTGGTTTTTAACATAATGAGCAAATGCAATTTTCTCACTCGTTGTTTCTCCATGAAAATCAATAATATGAATATCTTGAGATAATTCTAGATATTCATCAATCATTTCAAATGGATTACTATTACGACTATCCATAAAAGCTGCTCCTAAAACATTTGTAACTCGTACCTTTTTATTTAAAACGTTAAACACCCTCGATTTAACTCCTGGTAATATTTTAGGCTGATTGATTGGAACGATTAATCTATCTGCTTCATCAATATAATCATATAACTCCTTTTTATCAAAAGTGTGATTACCCATTGTCATTGCTTGAATACCTTGAAACGATAATTCATCATAATGCCTTTTTAATAACCCTTTTCCATGACTCGTGTTTTCAACATTAGCAATCACAAAATCAATCTGGTTATCTTTAACTAAACGATGTAAATAATCATTGATCATTTCTCGTCCAATTTCACCAAATACATCTCCAATAAATAATATTTTCATTTTCATTTCCTTTCATATAAAAGGATAGGCCAAGCCTATCCTATTTATTTAGCTACTTCACTAGCACGAATTTCACGAATCACTGTCACTTTAATATGTCCAGGATATGTTAATTCTTCTTCAATCTTATTTTTAATATCACGAGCAATTTTATGTGACATTAAATCATCTACTTTATCAGGTTTAACAACTATACGTACCTCACGCCCTGCTTGAATTGCAAATACACGATCAACACCATCAAAACTTTTAGCCATCTCTTCAAGTTTTTCCAAACGTTGAATATAGTTTTCGATCGTCTCACTTCGGCTTCCAGGACGAGCAGCACTTAAAGTATCAGCTGCAGCTACTAAAATTGAAATAACACTAGTTGCTGGAACATCACCATGATGTGATTCAATCGCATTTACAACAACAGGATGTTCACCATGTTTTTTTGCATATTTAGCACCTAATTCAACATGACTTCCCTGCATCTCATGATCAATTGCTTTTCCTAAATCATGTAATAAACCTGCCCGGCGTGCCAGTTGCTGATTCAATCCTAATTCAGCTGCCATGATTCCTGCTAAATGTGCTACCTCTAAAGAATGCTGTAACGCATTTTGACCATAACTAGTACGATACTTAAGTTTTCCTAACATCATAATAATATCTTTATCAATTCTAGAAATTCCTAATTCAAATATTGCATCTTCACCTGTTTTTCTAATTACCTCATTTAACTCATTTTTCGTTTTTTGAACAACTTCTTCAATTCGACCTGGTTGAATTCGACCATCTCTAATTAAAGTTTCTAATGACAGTCTTGCAATTTCTCGACGTACTGGATCAAAACATGAAATAGTAATTGCCTCAGGTGTATCATCAATAATTAAATCAACCCCTGTAGTCTGTTCGATTGCCTTAATATTTCGACCTTCACGACCAATGATTCTTCCCTTCATTTCTTCACTTGGCAAGGCAACTACTGAAACCGTTCTTTCAACTGTTTCTTCTTGAGCATAACGATTAATAGCATTTGCAATTATATCCCGAGAAAGCATACTAGCTTTTGATTTTGCTTCTTCCTCCTGCTCTTTGATATATGCAGTCATCTCAGTAGCGGTTTGCTGTTCAACCTGTTTAAATAATTCCTGCTTAGCTTCATTTGCTGACATTGCAGCAATTTTTTCTAACTCACCAACTTTGGCATTAATTTTTTCTTTTAATTCAGCTTCTAGTTTCCCTATTCTGGCTTCTCTTTCGTCTAATTGTACTACTTTTTGTGCTAAAACATCTTCTCTTCCCTGAACAGCAATATCTCTACGATCAATTGTCTGCTCCCTTTGTAAAAGTTTATTTTCAAGTTCATTAATCTCTTGCCTTTGTTGTTTTGCTTCTTTTTCAGCTAGAAGTTTTAACTCATAAGCTTCTGTTTTAGCATCTAAAATTGCTTCTTTAACAAGATTATCTGCTCTAATAGTTGCGTCATCTATAATCTTTGCAGCACTTACATTTGCTTTAGATATTTTTAATTTATTAATAAAATAGTCAATAAAAAAACCTAAAGCTACAGCTAGAACATAGGTTAAAATAGAAACGGCATTAATTTCTGACATTATTTGCCCTCCATTTTCTTCTATGTAGTTTATTTTTATGAATATATGTATTCATTGTGCCACAGGCACAATAGTATTGTATAATATTTTCACTTTATTTACAATGAAAACTATTTTTACTTGATAGTTTTTGTTAAACTGGTCTAATTATTTTTTTTATTGATTATATGTGTATAATTTATTAGAATTAAAATATCTGTGATTTTATCAAACAAAAAAGATAGCGGTATCATTTTAAAGTGATGGTATCATAATTTGAAACAATATGATAAAATAAATAAGAAATGAGGTAATAAAATGGCAAAAACATTAATTTTAGCAGAAAAACCATCAGTAGGACGAGATATCGCTCGTGTTTTTAATTGTCATAAAAATATAAATGGTGGTTTAGAAGGAAGTAAATATATCGTAACCTGGGCTTTAGGACATTTGGTTACCCTAGCTGATCCAGAAAAATATGATAAGCATTATCAAAAATGGGATATTAAAGATCTACCTATAATTCCTAAAAAAATGCAGCTTGTAGTTATAAAAAACACTACAAAACAATATAACGCAGTTAAAAATTTAATGAATCGTAATGATGTAAACAAGATCGTCATTGCAACTGATGCTGGAAGAGAAGGTGAACTAGTAGCCCGCTGGATCATCAATAAAGCACATATTAAAAAACCAATGCAGCGGTTATGGATTTCTTCTGTAACTGATAAAGCCATTAAAGAAGGTTTTAAAAATTTAAAAGATGCACATGATTATGACGCTTTATATCACAGTGCTTATAGTCGCAGTATTGCTGACTGGCTGGTAGGTATCAATGCCACAAGAGCCTTAACTTGTAAATACAACGCTCAATTAGCATGTGGTCGTGTACAAACCCCAACATTAGCTATGATTGCTAAAAGAGAAGAAGAAATCAAAAATTTTGTACCCCGTAATTTTTATGGTATAAAAGCAATAATTGGCGATATCAACTGGTCTTGGCAATCAAATAAAAATGAAACACATCTTTTTAATGAGGAAAGGATTGATAAAATAATTGATAATCTTTATAAGCAGCCTTTAAAAATTAATGAAATCAATAAAACAACAAAAAAGAAATACGCTCCCCAATTATACGATCTAACAGAGCTTCAAAGGGATGCCAACAAACTATATGGCTTTTCAGCTAAAGAAACATTATCAATCATGCAGGACTTGTATGAATATCATAAAGTTTTGACTTATCCCCGAACAGACTCTCGATATTTGACTGAAGATATTGTTCCGACTTTAAAAGAACGTCTTGAAGCAAGTCGAGGTGGTTATTATGATCAAATTATTAATAAAATCTTGTCTGCACCAATAAAAAAACAAACCCATTTTGTAAATAATAGTAAAGTAAGTGACCACCATGCCATTATTCCCACCGAACAGCCTGCTATGCTAGGATCATTTAGTGATAAGGAACTAAAAATTTATGAGCTGGTTTTAAAACGCTTTTTAGCTGTTTTACTACCTCCGTATCTATATGAACAGACAGTTATTAAGGCTTCCATCAATCATGAAAAATTTATTGCAAAAGGAAAAGTTGAAAAACAAATCGGCTGGAAAGAGGTTTATGGTCAAATTGATGATGAAGATAATGATGATCAATCATTACCTTTACTAAAACCAAATCAAACTCTAACTGTTAACGAAATTATTAAAACAACAGGTCAAACAACTCCTCCATCATATTTTAACGAAGCAACATTGTTATCTGCCATGGAAAATCCAATTCAATTTACAACCAGCACTTCAAAACAAATCAATACTACTTTAAAAAATACTGGCGGTTTGGGAACCGTTGCAACTAGAGCTGATATAATTGAAAAACTATTTAATACTTTCTTAATTGAAAAACACGGCAATGATATAAGAGTAACTGGAAAAGGTAAACAATTATTACAATTAGTCCCACAGGATTTAAAAGAGCCGGAATTAACTGCAAAATGGGAAATGGAACTAGCTAAGATTGCTAAAAATAAACAAAAATCAAATGTTTTTATTGATGAAATCAAAACATATACTCAAGATTTAATTACAGAAATCAGTGCAAGCGAAGCTAAATTTAAACATGATAATCTAACTTCTAAAAAATGTCCTGAGTGCGGGGAATTAATGCTTGAAGTAAATGGTAAAAAAGGTAAAATGTTAGTATGTTCAAATCCTGATTGTAAACATCGTGAAACACTCTCTATTATTACAAACACAAGATGCCCTAATTGTCATAAAAAACTTGAATTAGTTGGTAAAGGAGACAAACAAATTTTTGTCTGTAAAACATGTGGTTATCGTCAACAAATGAGTGCATTTAAAAAAGAACGAGAAAATAAACAGCAGACTGCTCATAAAAATGATGTCAAAAAATATATGCAGCAACAAAAAAAGCAGCAAACCAAAACCAGTATCGAAGATTCACCATTTGCCGCTTTATTAAAACTTAAAAATGAATTAAAATAGTTCTTATCAAATGATAAGAACTATTTTGCTATCTTGTTAAAGAAATTATATCTTTTTCATTACCCCATAGTCCGCTTTTTATCTGTAAAATAGACTTATTATCATTAGCAATTCCTTCTGGAATATCAAAAATTATTTTCCCCTGTAAAGTAACACCAGGATTTAATTCTTTAAAAATAATTGAGTTATCTTCCAAATAAATAGCCCCTGTACTATCTGTAGAATACTCATTTTCACCATTTAATAATTTAAAACAACTATCAGATATACTTAATGATTCTTTTTTATTATTAGTAATAGAAATATCAATAATTAAAAATGTATCATTAGCAGTAGTATTAACATACTCACCGCCAATTTGTTTAGTTACTTCAACATTGTTAATTAAATAATCAACATCGTCTATTTTAACAGTTTCTCCAATGCCATATGTCTTCTTTTTCTGACTAACTTCTTTAGTTTCTTTATTTTTAGATTCATTTTTTGTTTCACCATTACCACCACTTACAACAGCACCAGCTGCTACAACAATTAAAACAACACAAAGTATTTTCTTTATCATTGACATTTCTTTAAATTTTGACAATATTTGCATATAATATTCCTCCTTTTTACAGAAATATTATATATTTTTTAATATTAATAATGGTATGCTGTAAGCATACTTCATCCTATTTCAAAAAAAATTCCAATTACTCCTAGACATATCAATTCTAAAAAAATCAATAAAACAATAGATATAATAATTCCTATTACTCTAACTATTTTATAATTTGTATCATAAAAAAAACATTGTTTATGAACATCACAATAATCACCAGCTACCAAAATAATTGTCATAAACATCACATACATGTACAATCGTTCCAACCAGGCAATAGCTCCCGTTGCCAAAACCCCATCATATGTTACAGGAGCACTAATACAAAACATAAATAAACAAATATAGCCAATTAAAGCTAGAATTTTTTTTATTTTCAAATCGTTTCTAATTCCAGGTAAATTTAAAAATAAACTAGTTAAATCATACTTTTTACATTTGATTCCTAAATCAGTTATCATTTCATCAACTGACGCATATCTTTGTACTGGATCTATACTTATTGCTTTTCTAATTACCCTGTTTTCACTTCCCATATACATTGATTCATTAGGAAGTTTATTATTTAACAAAACATTTAGAAGAACTCCTAGAGCATAAATATCACTTTGTTTATTACTTTGGCCAAAACCAAATTGTTCTGGTGCTGCATAACCAACACTTCCTAAAATACGAGTATCTTTATTTTTTTGAATTTGATAATTTCTAGAAATATCAAAATCAAACAAATAAATTTTACCATGATCATAAAAGATATTACCTGGTTTAATATCACGATGAATAATCGGAGGAACTAATTGATGTAATTCTTGAACAGCTTTACAAACCTCACAGAAAATATTTATTGCTTTTTCTTTTGAAATATGTTCATTCAGCAATATTTCTTCTAAAGTTGGTGCATTAATGTATTCTTCAATAACTGTTATTTTATTATTCTTTTCTTGAACTTTATATATTTTAGGTAAATAAATACTGTCTATGTTTACTAACTGCTTATATATTTCTTTATTATAATCAATAATTTCTCTTTTTAGATATAAAAGATGATCTATTTGACTACGAACAAGAGAGATTTTTTTATATTCATTTTCCTTTATTATCTCTAATTCATCATATTGTTCACTAATATCCATATCATTCTCCTTGAAACATTTTTTAATTCATTATATTATTAGTATAGGTGATTACCATGATTTCAACAACTAGATTATTAGATATTATAAATAAAAACAACCAATTAACAATTGATTCACTCTTAAAACAGGTGCCCGAAATTACTTTTGTAGATTATTTAGAAACTTTATTAATGCAAAAAAAAATCTCTAAAAGCCACTTAATTAATAAAGCCAGCCTACATCGTACCTATGCTTATCAAATATTCAATGGTACCAAGGTTCCCAGCCGTAATAAAGTTATTCAGTTAGCTTTAGCACTTCAATTAAATGTTAATGAAACTAATAACCTATTATCATTATCAAATAATGGATATCTTTATCCTAAAGTTAAATTTGATGCTGCCATTCTTTTTGCATTAAAAAATAAATATTCTGTTCTTGAAACTAATCTAATTTTAGATCAATATCAACTTCCACTATTAGACATATAATATCAATTACTGAATAATTTAAATTATTTTACAAATACCCTTTGTAATTTTTTAGATATTATCTCATAAGTTTTTAAACTGCCGATATATCCTTGGTTTTCAAGGTTTATCAGCTTTTCTTGTCCAGCAGAGCAACTGCCAATTTTATGTATTTTCATCTTCAATCATTATAAATTATATTTCTTTGTTTTATTTTGTTTTTTAACATAATTTCTTTGTACTTTTTAACAGCTTACTTTATAAATACTTTTTTACATAAGATAGCAGTAAACCAGAAAATAACAGTAATCATCAATCTCTTTATATTTTACTATCTATTTCCATTTTAACACTTTTTATAACGTATTCTCTGTTCCATCACTCGCTGGTATTTTACAAACACAAAGCTTTATTTTTATCTCGTTTATGTAATAGCCCTCCTTATCTTTAAGCAATTGATGATTAAAATGAATCGTATAATTATCAAAATCTAAATTATTTTAGTTCATACAACTCCAATTTTCTAATCCTTATTTTTAACATTATTAAAACATCATAGCAACAATTCTTATTTATCATTCAACGCTGCTTTTATAGTAATCATAGCCTATAAAATGTGCTCTTGTCCTATAAATTCAGATTTTTACTTGTTAATATATAATATTTCTAGTTTTTGTACTTTTTTATTAAATTGCAAAAGCTTGCCTGCAAGTTCACTTTGTCTAGATAATATGAATATACTAATTACAGCAAACTAGAATTATTATGTTTACTTTAAAAATTTCATTACTTCTTCTAAAGGTATCTTTCCTAATGTAAATTGTTCTAATGCCATATATCTTTTTTCAGTAATAGTATGTTCTTTTTCATAGTATGCTGTAATAATTTCAGCTTCATCTTTCAATGGTTTTTTCACATTTGATCTTGTCTGATAAGCCTTAAAATATCTTACCCCAAATCTTCTCTGTGATTCAGCGTTAATGTGGATACCATCGGGATTTGAATATAATTTTTCTCCAGTAACAAAATAACAATCGTCATTATTTTCTGTGTATCGAAGCAGTTCCTGATTAATCAGCTTATATTCTGCACAACTCAATCCAAATGCAGATTTTCCCAAATAATCACCCAAACCACCAATAATAAACGGAACTTTCAAAACCCCTAATTCTTTTCTAAATGAATTCACTATTATATTAAGTTTTTGATAATAGTTTTTATATTGTCCACTATGACTATCGCTTTCCCCCTGATGCCATAATATTGCAATTAATTCACTATTTTCCATTGCATATTTTGTTTCACTAATCGCATGACGAAATAAAGCCCCTTCAACATTCCATTCATCAATAGAACTTCCACCTTCTGCACAGGGGATTAAT